>PMUF01000213.1 GCA_003167015.1 Chitinophagaceae bacterium
TACAAAGACGACAACCACAAGCCTGAATTGATGGTGGCTTTAAGTGAATTCTGGCTATTACATGGGTTTAAGCCCGAAGAGGAATTGTTGTCGACCCTGCGGACTACGCCGGAACTGCGTTATCTTGAGCCAGTGTTCGTGCAGCAAGGTTATCAGGGGTTATACCGGCAGGTGATGGAAATGCCTCAGCAAAAAGTAAATGAGGTGCTGCAATCTCTGCTGGACCGCATTTTGCCCGAGTATAGCGGAGGCGATCTGGCAAAAAATACTGCGGATTACTGGGCTGCCCGGGCTGCGCTGACCTATAACGAACCCGGTAAAACGGACAGGGGCATTTTCTCTATTTATTTCTTCAACCTGCTGAATCTTCATCCCGGGGAAGCCGTTTTCCAGGATGCCGGTCTGCCGCATGCCTATCTCGAAGGGCAGAATGTCGAGATCATGGCCAATTCAGATAATGTATTGAGGGGAGGGTTGACGCCGAAGCATGTCGATGTGCCCGAGTTGTTGAAGCATATACGCTTTCAGGCGACATTTCCGCGGATCATGGCGGGCGATATGAGTGCGGGTCATATCACGGTATATGCTACACCGGCGCCGGATTTTGAATTGAGCAGGATCGACCTGCTGACAGGTGAGGCGGTGACTGTGCGAGCGCATTCGGTCGAGATCTATATCGTGATGGAGGGCATATTGGGCGTGAGCGAAGTGGATGGGAAGCCTTTTAGCCGAAAGAAGGGAGAAGTCTTTGTGGCCTTTCATCAGGCGAAGTTTGAATTGAAGGCGGGGGAGGATACCGTGGTGTATAAGGCGATGGTGCCGACGGGGGCGTTGTGAGGCGGTCGCGGAGCGGTGGGGCACATGGCTGCGGAACGTTGAGGCGCATGACTGCGGAACGGAAAGGCCTATGGTCGCGGAACAGCGAGACCTGTGGTCACGAAACGCTAGGGCCTCTGGTGGTTTACTTCCGCAGGTACAGGCCCAGAATGGCGATCAGCATGGCGACAAAAAAGCCAAACATCCAGCGGATGACGTCGGATTTGACTTCGGAAATCTTGACTTCGAGCTCGCCTTTGACCTCAGCGATCTTTTTTTCCAGGCGACTTTCCAGGCGCACAAGATCTTCTCTGATCTTGGCGATCTCTTCTTTGAGCTCGAGTTTGGTAGCGAAAGTATTCAGGCAAAGCTGAAATAACTCGTGGTTGCTATCTTGCAATTTCTTTTCCATATAATTAATAAGGGCATTTGCTTCACGCTCGCCCATTTTTGTTTTAAGGGTTTGAAATAAATCTATACTCGTCGGTTTCATATCTCGTCAGGTTGGAGTGAGTTGGAATTTGGTAACGGGGGTAAAGTTGAGTGGAATTTTTTTTTTGGAGGGGGGAAGATATGCACATAGGGTAAACGATTAATTTCGGGTAAGTCTAAACATTGGTCTTACCGGCCGCTGCGTCCGGATTCCAGTTCGAATGCTGTATCGATCAGCAGGCTGCCGCCGTCGGCTGCGGCAGTGGCGAGTTCATCGCAGCGGTTGTTGTAAGGGTTGTCGGCATGACCGCGAACCCAGACGAAGCGGATGTTGTTCTTTTTGGCGAGCTCGTGGAAATGCAGCCAGAGGTCTTTATTCTTTTTCCCGCCTTTGAAGTTAGTAGCGATCCAGTTCTTCAGCCAGCCCTGCTCGACGGCCTTGACGACATACTGGCTGTCGGAGTAGATGGTGATCTTTAGCCCTTCTTTTTTCAATGCTTCGAGTCCGGCGATGACGGCCATGAGTTCCATCCGGTTATTGGTAGTGTAGCGGTAGCCGCCGGAAAGTTCTTTTTTGTGGCCGCCCCAGAAGAGGATGGCGCCATAGCCGCCGGGCCCCGGATTGCCGCGGGCGGCGCCGTCGGTGTATATGATCAGGTCGTTGCTCATGGGGCAAATATAAGCTAGACCTGGAAAACGCCGGTCTTGAATTCCGGCATATCGGGATTATGCGCTGCCGCCCGGAGTCCTTCTGCAATGACCTTCCGGGTATCGACGGGGTCGATGATGGCGTCTACCCAAAGGCGTGCTGCGGCATAATAGGGAGAGGTCTGTTGTTCGTAACGTCCCTTGATCTCGTCCAGCAGCTTTTTTTCTTCCGCAGGATCGATAACCTTTCCTTTGGCCTTGAGGGCGCCGACCTGGATTTGTAATAATGTTTTTGCCGCCTGTTCTCCGCCCATCACGGCGATGCGGGCGGTGGGCCAGGCATAGATGAACCGGGGATCATAGGCCTTCCCGCACATGGCATAGTTGCCGGCTCCGTAGGAGTTGCCGATGATGATGGTGATCTTGGGGACGACGGAATTAGCGACGGCGTTGACCATTTTCGCTCCGTCTTTAATGATGCCGGCATGTTCGCTGCGCGAGCCTACCATGAAACCGGTGACATCCTGCAGGAAGACCAGCGGGATTTTTTTCTGATTGCAATTCATGATGAAGCGGGCTGCCTTGTCGGCACTGTCATTGTAAATGACGCCGCCCATCTGCATTTCTCCTTTTCTATTCTTCACTACTTTCCGTTGGTTGGCAACGATGCCTACCGCCCAGCCTTCGATGCGGGCATAACCGCAGAGGATGGTCTTGCCGTATTCTTCCTTGAATTGTTCAAATACAGAATCATCAACGATGCGGTGGATGATGTCCACCATGTCATAGGGTTTTGTTGCATCGGCCGGGAAGAGGCCATAGAGCTCTTCAGCGGGATGGCGGGGTGCTACCGGCGTTGACCGATCGAAGAGAGGTGCAGGTGCGTGTCCCAGCTTGCCCATGATCTTCTTCACCTGGTCGAGGCATTCCTGTTCGGTGGCGAACCGGTAGTCAGCGATGCCGGACAATTCGGTATGTGTGGTGGCTCCGCCCAGCGTCTCGGCATCGATCTGTTCGCCAATGGCGGCTTTTACAAGGTAGGGGCCTGCCAGAAAGATCGATCCGTTGCCTTCCACCATCAATGTCTCATCGCTCATGATCGGCAGATAGGCTCCCCCGGCTACGCAGGGGCCCATGACGACAGCCAGCTGGGTAATGCCCATGGCGCTCATCCGGGCGTTATTACGGAAGATCCGGCCGAAATGCTCTTTATCGGGGAAGATCTCATCCTGCATCGGCAGGAAGACACCGGCGCTGTCGACGAGGTAGATGACGGGTAAATGGTTTTCCATGGCCATCTCCTGGAGGCGCAGATTTTTTTTCCCGGTAATAGGGAACCATGCGCCGGCCTTTACCGTCTGATCATTGGCCAGGATAATGCATTGTCTGCCGCTGACATATCCTATTCCTGCCACTGTACCGCCGGCGGGACATCCGCCCTGCTCTTCATACATCTCGTAACCGGCAAAAGCGCCGATCTCGATGAAGGGGGCGCCTTCGTCGACGAGGTAGTGGATGCGTTCGCGGGCGGTCAGTTTGTTTTTCTCCCGTTGTTTGTCTATGGCTGCCTTTCCCCCTCCCAATGCGATCTTATCCAACCGGGTGCGCCAGGCGCTCAGCGCCTTGCGTAAGGCATCTTCATTTTTATTAAAATCCAGGATCTCCGCATTCATATCAGGCAAGTATTTTATCCTTCGGGGTATCATATTTCGGGCCCGAATTAGATGCAATTTAACATGGATGCACTAATATTTTAGAGTATTTTTAGCAGGTATGCCGATCCGACGTAAAATAACATGGGTATGCCTGGTAGTGCTGGCGGCGGTCATCAAGATCTTTTCTTATTATCCGGCGGCCGTTGAGAAGTACTATTCGAGAGGTTTGTATCTTTTCATGGCACGCCTGCAGCGACTGCTTTTCGGGTGGTTGCCTTTCAGCGTAGGGGACATCCTGTATTTTGTGGCGGCCGTTATTATTTTATACCGGATGATCAGGCTGATCCGGCAATTGGTCCGGCGGCAGGCGCCGAAAGGGTGGTGGCTGATCATGTTACGCCGGATGGCATTCATCGTGTTATGGGTCTATGTGCTTTTCAACGGATTATGGGGGCTGAATTACAACCGGCTGGGCATAGCCGAACAATTGCGGCTGAAGGTCCGGCCTTATTCTACGGCGGAGCTGCATGAACTGACGAAAATTATCCTCGGGCAGTTGAACGGTCTCGACAGCTTATCCAGGCTGCACCGTGCCCAACTTGCCCATACCTCCCTGCTCCGGGCCGGCGCCGTCCGCGCCTATGACAGCCTGGCTGTTGACGATCCCCGATTTTCCTACCGTGGCGCTTCCGTCAAATCTTCTCTTTTCAGCTATCCCGGCCTGTATATCGGATTTGCCGGTTACTATAACCCTTTTACCGGGGAGGCGCAGGTGAATACGCTGGACCCACTGATCGGGTTGCCTTATACGACCTGTCATGAGATGGGGCACCAGTTGGGATATGCGAAGGAGAACGAGGCTAATTTCATCGGTTTTCTTGCTGCCCGGAGCTCGCCTGAGCCGGCGTTTCAATATTCCGTTTACCTGGATCTGTATGTGTATGCGATCAGGGAATTGTATATGCGGGATTCGGTGCTGGCAAAGTCCTTTAAGGGCAAGCTGAATCCGGGAGTGCGGCAGGATTTACGTGAAATGCAGCAGTTCAGTCGCCGGTATGCCAATCCGCTGGATCCCGTGATCTGGAAATTGTACGGGGGGTACCTGCGCGCCAACCGGCAGCCTCACGGTATTGTCACCTATTCCGAGGTGACGGCATGGCTGATCGCCTATGAGAAGAAATATGGCCGGGACGCGATCGAGAGGAGGGCCGGGGGACTGTCCTTTTAGAAAGTATTCTTCCACATCATGCTCTCGACAGGCTTGTCGGACTGACCGTTATATTTAGCGTTCTTTTTCTGATTGTATTTGACCATGATCTCGCCATCCACGGGGAAGTAGATCAGTTGTCCGACGGGCATACCTTTATAGACTTTGACCGGCTGTTTGACCGAGATTTCCAGGGTCCAGTTGCCACAGAAGCCTACGTCTCCCTTGCCGGCCGTCGCGTGGATATCGATACCCAGCCGCCCCGTGGAGGATTTCCCTTCCAGGAAGGGGACATGGGCGTGTGTTTCGGTATATTCCTGGGTGACGCCGAGGTAAAAAATGTGCGGGTAGAGGACAAAGCCTTCCTCCGGGATCTCGAAATATTCGATCTCGTTGTGCTTTTTGGCGTCAAGGATATGCTCGCGGTAGGTCGCCAGCCATTTCCCGAGATGGATGTCATAGGAATTGCTGCCGAGGCAGGTCCTGTCGTAGGGTACGATCCTGATCGTGCCTTTTTCGATTTCTTCCAGGATGCGAGTATCGGATAGGATCATATAATAAATTAGTTAAGTTTGCGAATATGCTACTATAATCTTACAAATGCCGCTGTTTTATCAACATAATATCAACCGGGACACAAAATTAGGGATTTGGCGGATCGACGAGCCGGAATCCTTTTTTCTGGAAAAAGTACCTTTGAAACAGGATGTGTCGCATCCTTTCAAGCGGCGTCAGCATCTGGCGGGTCGCTATTTGCTGTCTTATCTTTTCCCTGATTTTCCGGTGGAAGAGATCCGGATAGCCGATACAAGACAGCCTTTTCTTGCAGGTCACCCCTATCATTTTTCGATCTCGCATTGCGGATCTTTTGCCGCTGCCGTCGTTAGCGCCAGCAACAGGGTGGGGGTCGATATAGAGCTTATTACCCCCCGGATCAACCGGGTGGCCGAGAAATTCCTGAATGAGGGTGAGATGCATTTCTTCAATGAGGATTATGTCCTGTTTTTGGAACAATGGGGAATGAAAGGCCGGATGCAGCAGGAATTCCTGACCCTGATCTGGAGCGCCAAAGAGGCTCTCTTCAAGTGGTATGGACTTGGGGAGCTGGATTTCAAGCGTCATATGCAGCTGACCGGTAATATCCGTGTCGAGGGCGACTGGATCAAACTGCCATTCGTCTTCGAAAAAGAGGACATTATCCTACTGGACCTGGACGCCAGGATCTTTGACGATCAGGCTCTTGCGCTGGCATGGGTGTTAACATAAAGCTCTGCGGCTTTTATCCAGCATTTTTATTCGGGCAGCAGATCTTCCCCGCTATCCAGCAGATCGATGTCTATCGCATCTTTTCCGGCGATACCTTCAATGGAGCCGCGGATGTGGGCGGCATTGAGCAATACCTTTTCCAGCTGCTTTTCGCGGGCCTTCCACAGGCGTTCCATGGTGTCTCTTTCCCGCTGAATGGATTGCTTCATGGACAAAAAGCCTTCCCGGATGGCCTTCCATTGCTCGCCAAATTCATTGCTGGTCAGGTAATCATACAGCAGGTGCATTTTGTCGCCTTTGTTCTCCTGGGATTTGGCAGCATTGAATACCCGGATGATGCCATCGCGCAACACGTGGGAGAGAGCTTTCACCTCGGCGAATGAACAGATCCAGACGCCATTTTTTTCCCCGAACTGTTCCATATCCTTCGGCATGGCATGGGTGACGATGACGGCTATCACGGCGCCCTGGCTGCGCATGTCGGCTTTTAGCTTGTCGACCCAGTCAGGAGAGAAGGACTGCGTACGCTTGCTCTCATAAATGATCTTTCCGCATTCCTGGCCGTGGGTATTGCGGACGGTCTGGATGCAATCGGCGCCTCTTACCCCTTTACCTACTTCGCTGATCTTGTCGAAGGGGAAGGTGGCGCGCAGCAGTTCCTCCAGTGCGAGTTCCTGGACTTCGCCCTGCAGTTGCATGGAACCTTGTTCAGCCTTACGCTTCATTTCCTCGGCCCGGCGTTCCATTTCGATGGCGAGTTTTTTCTGATCTTCCAGCTGTTTTTCCAGTTCTTTGAGACGCAGCTGGAATTCTGTTTCTTTCGCGGCGGTCTTTTGTCCTTCGAGGTGGCGGATCTCTTCCGACAGCTTTCCCCGCTCTTCCTGCAGGAGCCGTTGGACGGACAGTTCCAGTTCGGCCTCTTTGGTCTGTAGTTCCTGTTCCTTTTTCAGGAATTCCAGTTCACGTTGCCTGGAGGTCCGCAATTTTTCTTCGCTTTCTTTGTGGGCGTCTTCCAGCAGGCGGAGTTTATGTTCGAAATCGTTGCTGATCGATTTGCGCAGGGATTGTTCGGTAGCGGCCTGGATGCGGCGGCGTTCGTCTTCGAGTTTGGCGGCAAAGAGGGTTTCCTGTTGCTGGGATTGCTGGATGAGCTCTTTTTCCCGGCGGGCGAAGTCATCATTCTTTTTCTGGAACTCTTTTTCCTTGTCGCGCATGAAGTTTTGCATGCGATCGCGTAAATCCTTTTTATATTCTTCGGCTACGGCCTCTTCCATAGGGAAGGAGTGACCGCAGTTCGGGCATTTGATGTCTGTTGGCATCCGGCAAAGTTCGCAAAATGCGTACTTCCAGCTGAAATTGTTTTTTCCGGGCCCAGGCTAAATTATGGGGCCAACGGGGCAGGAAGCAACATTTTGGGTACATTACCATGAAATACACCTTGCTTGTTTACCGACCAAAGGTAGGAAAATTACGACCCGTTTTTAAGGCCGATTTTAGGCGATTTAGGACGGTCAGGGGCGGGAACGGGCAAATCCCCCTAATGCACCCGTAAGTCCGCCTAGCAGACCGTCTAGCAACCCTTCAAGAAAGACTTGTATAATATGACCCTTCTTTTTCATCGTTAAGAACAAAAAACGCCAGCACAATGCTGGCGCTAGGTTTAATGATTAAATCAACTTTAATTGTACGTCCCCTAGATATATGCCGAAACCTAGCGTTTCAACTACAAGGCCCGGCAAGTTTATTTCTGCAAACCTCTTTCCTTTTTCTCAAAATAATGATCGGATAGATTGCTAATAATTAGACTATTCACCTTTACGTCATGTCGAAAAACACCATCACCGTAACGCCCTATATAATCAATCTTTAAATGAGCGTATTCGAAAAAATGTTTTCCTAAATATTGTACAGCATATCTAAAAGTGTCACTTATTTCAAGTTCATTTTGTTAAGGCTCTTTGTAATTAAATTAAAAACTATAAAGAGAATATTATTAGCTAATTGGTGCCTTACGAAGGATTGCCCGGTAAGTTGTCAAATCGTTCGCGGACGTGGTTGTCTGTAGCTAATAATGTATCATTATAATTTCTATAGTCTGCTATGTTTAGTCCCTGATATTTGTTTCTGTAATAAGAGAAGATAACCTTGTTTTTATCTGTGTATAGTCCTGTATAAAAAATGTCTATACTTATATTTTCGTTGCGGGTATGTTTCTTTGCTTCCCCATACAGATAATCACTTTCTTTCTTTAGAGAATTTATCTTTTGCAAAGATCGTTCGGGAACTACAGTAATAAGGGTAATGAAGTTTATCTACTATATTTAAGTATTGATTATCCGATGGAATTATTTTTTTCAGTTGTGCCGTGCAATAGGAACAAAGAAAGAGGATCAATACGATCAGTAATAGTTTTCTCATTAGGTCTAAGGAAAGGCACCATTATTTTTTTCCACCGTAGGTATCGTGTTTACAGGTAAATGAATTTCTAAAATATAGTAATCCATTTTCAATTTTCGATTTATTTGGGCGTTCCCGTCGGGGCTATAGTTTGATTTTGGAGCCGACGGTCGGGCTTTCCGTAGTGCATGGCACTTTACTTCAATCCCTAACGCAGAAAATAGGTGCGCCATTTTTGTATCCGCTAGAAGCGGATGCGTTTATATGTTGGCGCGACTTTGTTTGTGGCTGTGAGCCATTAGTTAATTACACAACATTCAACTATTAAATTTGTCACACTCTTCTTTTACTTTGTTATATAAAAACTCTCTGATTGCGCCCTGACTGTGAAACTGATCTGCATGTTTAAAAACTTCTTGAAAGGCATCGTTTACAATTAATTCCGCTTTATTGCCATCATTTACGCTCGAAGCTGCTACTATTAAGAGATTAACAGCATACTCTTTAATTAAATATTTTTTTGCGGCATCCAATCGATTGTGAAAATCTTCAATTGAAAAATGATAAATATCCCCCATGTTTATTTTTTTCTAATCTCTAAATAATTTGCGAGGTTGTTTAAGATTAGATCATTGACATCAACAGTATAGCGGGTCATACTTCCTGTAAATTGGTCAATGTAGAATATTATAATTTGATTGTAAGAGCGGTATTGTGCATCGAGATATTTAACCAAAAATTTGATTGCATCTATTTCTGCCATCTTTTGATTTATAAGGTTGAAATCTTTCGATATAACATAAAAATTTATTGAAAGTCCATTCCTGTCATACTCATGTCTAACGTATTTATTGTATGACAATCTATCCAATCGCTTCCTAACACTGCTATCCGGAGCTAACAAAGTATCTACGTGATAATGGTAAATCGCTTCACCTCTATATTGATTATGCGCGTAAGAAAAATTGATATTATCTTTGTCTGTCTCTTTTCCCCAATAAACAATATCAATGTTTTCATTTTCTACATTTTTACCAAGGGTGGCCAAAATATCTTCGTAAATATGCTTGCTTGCGTGAAGCAATGAATCTTTATTTTTTATCGATTTATCAGAGATTATATTAAAAAGAGCAATGACGTTTTTAGTCTCGATGTCTAAATACTGATTATCGTTTAACATCATTTTTCTGATACGATTGTCAAACGTTGTATCGTTGTTCCTTTCTGATAATCTGGCTAATTGCGCATACGAATGACCAACGGTATAAGAGACCAAAAACAAAAGAAAACCTTTCATACGATTAGGTATTATAGTCGTTCAACCGTAGTAGTATCTCCAGCCGTCCAGCCGTTGCCGTGTATTCTGACCGGCAACCCTCTGATCTGGAACAGAGCAGCGCGTCGACCGGCAACTATGAAATCTGGAACAGATTGGCCTTCTGATCTCCAACCATACACGTTTACCCAGCTTCATATTTTCAAAATAAAGCCATATATTGTAATTCATAGGGTATTTTTAGGTAATATTTTATTACTTTCCCGGAATATTTTATAACCTTTGACGCTATTAAATTTGCAATTATGAAAGATACGGTCCACTTGGGCGATAACATTAGGCGTATTCGTGAATTAAAAGGTATTAAACAAGAAACATTTGCTGAAAAAATGGGTGTAAGTCAAGGAGCTATTTCCAAACTAGAAGCGACCGCAATGATTGATGACGAAAGATTAAAAGAAGTTGCAGACAAATTAGGCGTGAGTGTTTCAGCCATTAAAAAATTTGATGCGGAAGACCTTATGTTATACATTGAAAATATGAATGATCATTCGCAGTCTATCGTTTACAATATCAATCCTATTGAGAAGTTGACAGACTTATACGAAAGGATGCTGAAAGAAAAGAACGAAGAGATTGAAAAGCTAAAGCAGGAACTTGGCAAGAAATAAAATAAATCGCAGGCATTAACGATGAAGTATAGTCATACATACATGAAGTTGTGTAAGCCTGTCTATAAGATAGCTATTTTGATAATGCGGCTATCTATGTTAGCATTGTTAATTGGGCTGGCATTAGGTTTTTTTGGTAAAGGCTGGACCTTATTAATTATTGCGTTGATTGCATTTATATTTTCCATTGTTATATCCAATCTTCCTAATTCTTATTTAGTGCATTTTATTAAAATGTATGACGAAGATATTTCAGCAAAAGAAGCAACAAGCGTTGCCCTAAAACACCTTCAAGCACCGATAAGATCAAGAGACGAAACTGTAGATTTTGTTCATGGTATTATGATCGGGGTTGAAAGGGAAAAAAGGCTATCACATAAGTAACTTTCTGAATTCTGCCGATGAAAAGAAGTAACAAAAAGCACTTTATTATCTTTAATAACGGAGGTGTAATTAGTGCCACTACTCCGAAAGATTGGGCGAGAGCACATCAAACACTTTTTCCTGAAAACAGTTTTGACGATTCAGATAGCACCCCTACTGTAGATATTATTGAAAGGTATTTAATAGCTCAACTTAACTATAGTAGGGTTGAAAATGATGAAATAGTTATCTGTTATCCATTCAAAGAAATATAAAAATAGATTTCCTGCTTTCGGCTGATAGAACGATAAATCTGAAATTATGGAAAATATAAGTGCTGGCGATACAGTAAGACATAAAACATTTATTCATTTAAGTGGAGGAGTTGCCTTCAACGTTCTTGATGTTCAAGACGATCAAGCCTATTGTGACTTTTTTGATGAAAAAAATATAAATAAGCAAGAATGGTTTAATCTGTCTGATCTAATACTGGTCAATAAGGCAGAAGGAGGATTCTTCCCCGGTTAAACATTCAGCTATTACAGTGTTGTCGCGCTGGCGGTCTACGAAGTGACCCCGGCACAAATGAATAAATATAGCCGTCCTACCTGGGCGGTTTTTTAATATAAAATATTAACTTGTAAAAAGCTTTAATTAATTCGTTATTCAAATGAGCGCTAATATTGTAAGAAACAAGCTTTCAAAAAATATCACTTCCTTAAGTCTAGATAAGGAAGAATTAAAAAAGCTTCTTGCTTTACTTCAAGAAAGAGCAAATGCCGCTTGCGAATTTGAATACAAAAAAATAGAAGCAGTAACCGATCAAGGTTATAACAAAGAGTTAGCGAAGGACAATTTAAAATCATGTTCTATACTTAAGGTAACAATAACAGGAAATGAGAATAAAGAGTTATTTGGTTCAATAGATGAAGTCTTTAATTCAATTTCTTTTCCGGAAAAGGTCAAAGCAGTATATGTACACAGTGAAATTCCTTATAAGTCTCAATTTAATTATTATCCAGAAAACTTTTTTGAACTATTTATTGATTTTTCTAAGCCTCGAGTCTTTGATTTTTCTTTTCAGCCCAGTGAGAAAACTCCCAATAATTCACAGTTTAAAGTTGAAGGCTCAGACAATACTTGGGTTAATGGTGTTTTTCACGAAATAGACGCATATTTTGAGGATAAACCTTCAAAGTTTTCAAAGGTTCACAAGGGGAGTATTTATGATTTTTTAATTTGGTTTTTTGGAATGCCCTTTGGGTTTTGGTCCTGCTATAAATTTTCAACTTTAATAAATAAGGCTTTTTCGAGCCATCCATTTTTAGAAAATGCTTTGTTTGTTTATACATTTTTTATAAGCCTCTTTGTTATTCGTATTCTTTTTCATTATTTCCGATGGGTATATCCAATGATTGAATACAGAAATAAGAAAGAGCGTTCTATAGGACATCAGGCTGCGCTATTTTCCATTGCTTTGGGAATTATTGGAAAAGTCTTATATGACGTAATTAAGCTCGTATTTTAACCCTAAAAAGTATAGCCAAATGAAAAAGCGCCTATTCCTAATTTCACTATTTGCGGTCGTTATAAGTAATGCTATCCAAGCTCAAGCCAAACAGAAAGATATTGATATTTTATATCAGAAGTACAAAAACCTAGATACTATTACTGTTACAAATGCAAATGGGACTGTTAAACTTGCAGTGAAGATAATTATGAATGGTAACGGCAAACCTCAATCTATTACTCTAGTAGGTTACGTTGATAATTCGACATCTGCAAATAGTCTTATTGACAAATTAGAAAACGACAAGGAAAAATCTGGCTATAAATTCTCAAGTTCTGCAACCGTTTACTCAGAAGAAATTCTTAATGTTAATGTATACACCAAAGGAACACAATATGCAAAATATGGGGTGAGTACGGACTTATTTTCAAAAAGTGATACGCCACCGCCATACGAAACGGGAACAGAAGAACAGAAAAAACGTAGAGCACAAATGTATTATTTTGCTTTAATGGGTGGATGCTTTGTTTATATGGAAGTTGGCGACATATCACGTAAAGTAAATGACAAATCGGAAGAGTTTAAATTCTAGCCGTTGCCCGTCTTCTGACAGGCAACATGACGCCGGGGTTTCGTTGAACCCCAGCGAGACAAGGCAATGCTGCGGGGTCCTTTGTCCAAGAGACCCCGCAGAGGACAGAGTATCAAAAGCCGATCCCAAGTTTTCAGGAAGATATTTATTCGTTGGGTGCAACGTTTGTTTTTATGCTAATGGGCCAATACCTACTGGCATAATCGTAACGGGCAGGATGCAGGCAAAAAATAGTTTGTTGAAGTTAACGGCTTAACCGGCCCTAACAGAATTGATTATTTGTTACATGAATGTATCGGCAATTCAACGTCCGCCCAATATTGTCAGATATGCAGCATTTATTAATACACTCATAGAAGAAAGACAATATTACAGACTGCTAGTAATACTTAAATATTCATTGCAATTAAATAAAGTAATGCCAACTCCAAAAGGTGAACTCCTAAAAACATAAACACAATAGGAATTATCATTAATTAAATGATTAATTATAGTAGAAAAGAGGTTAAACATGACATAAAAGCATCCTAATTTATGAAGAATCTATTAAAGTATTCCTTCATGGATTACTGATTGCATTGATAAACAAATGGTTATCATGTTTACCTTTAAATTATCAGCTAAGAGTAAGGCAAAGGCAATCACCGCAAAAGAAAGTAAAAAGTTTACTACGGAACTTCACTCCTATTGTTGGTGTTCCCATTTTTTATTTTTGAGGGAGGCGGGAACACAAACAATGGCAATGGGATGTAGTGCGGCGGCGGGCGAAGTATCATCGTCGCTTTGCGTATTTGCATGTCATCTACCTTGCGGACATGCAAATATACACGTTCGCTTTGCCGATACTTTCAGCCCGCCTTATACAAATCCCTGATCTTTTTATTATGTGGTCGTTGAAAGTGGAGGTATGACAAACCCCGACAATTATACAACTTCTCCTCAAGGTTGCCCCTCTGCTACTGTACACCTTTGTAAAATATCCTTCAGTGACACCCAGTATCCACTTAGCGGCGGTCAACCAAGTTCAACTTTATTGACTACAGTACAGGCCGACTTCTCAACCACAAAAGGAAGTCCGTATACACAAGACGGCATTACTTTTTACCTGAGAAATTAAGGCCGGGATTGTGTCTCTATTAACCCAATAGAAAGCACGAAAAGGGCGGTATTAATACCGCCCTTTTTTTGTCAACTATTTTAGCAAAAGGGGAATAGACTGGCTTTTTCCCTATTTTGCTGGTGAAGTACCACATTTTGACGGGATCGGGGTTTCACCGGGTGGCCAATGCCGGGCCATTTTCGGTGCATGTCAAGCTGGGTGGGACCGAATCATTGGTGCTGAAAGGAGATGCCAATTATCTCAATGAGATCGAGACGGTGGTGACGGACGGCGGCACTCTGGAAGTCCGGTGGAAGGACAGGACGGAGCCCCATCATTATTCCGGCCGGATCGATGTCTATGTGACGGCTAAGGCGCTGGATGGGTTGGTCTGTTCCGGTTCGGGGACGCTGGAGGTAGAAGGAGTCGTGAGCGGTGGAAATATCTCGGTCATGCTGAGTGGGTCAGGGGATATCGTTTCGGCTATCGATGCGTCAAATCTGAAAGTGAGCATGAGCGGGTCGGGGAATATCCGGCTGAAGGGCAAGGCTGCGCAGGCGAATATCTCGATCAGTGGGTCGGGCAAGCTGAGTGCGGACGGGCTGTCTACTGATGACGCAGAGGTGTCGATTGCCGGATCGGGAGACATTTATATCAAAGCCAACAAAACCATCTCGGCGGATATTGTAGGGTCGGGGAGTGTGTATTATTCCGGGACCGCTACGATCAGCTCGGTCAGGACGATAGGTTCGGGCAGGATCAGCCGGGCTTAGGCGATGCGGTGTTCCTTTTGGTAGAGCTGCGGGGTTTTTCCCGTGATCAGCCGGAAGTTTTTATGGAAGCAGGTGAAGTTGTTGAAGCCGCTCTCGAAGCAGAGCTGTTTGATGCTGATGCGGTTATCGAGCAGGAGTTTGCAGGCATGGCCGATGCGGATCTCGGTGAGGAACTGCGTATAGGTCTTACCCGTACGGGATTTGAAATAGCGGCAGAAGGAATTCGGTACCAGGCCGGCCACTGCAGCTACCTGGTCGAGGTAGATCTGCTGGGTAAAATGACGGAAGGTATAGTCATAGATGGCATTGATCCGGTCATGTTCCGAATCGGCAAAGTCAGGGCGGAAGCCGATGGATGACAACAGCTGGAGCTTGTCCGATGCGGCGAAGACGGAGAGGCATTCGATCAGGGCGATAATGCGTCCGACGCCTTCCGACAGACGGATCTTTTCCATCAGCGCAGGGATCTTTTCTTCTTCTTTCGCACTGATGAGGATGCCGCGCCGGGCTTTTTCCAACAGGCTGCGAATCGGCTTGGTTTCGGGCAGGTCGAGGAAGGCATCGCCCCAGAAATTTTCGGTAAAATGGATGACGCTGGAATGGACGGGACCGGGGGATGGCGAAGTAGCGCCGGAGACGGCATCGTCGAACCGCCAGTAATGGGGCAGGTTGGACCCTACGAGGATAATGTCACCCGGCTGAAAACGTTTGATATGATCGCCGACGAATTGGGTGCCGGTGCCCTGGTGGAAAAAAATAAGCTCGACCTCGACGTGGTAGTGCCACCGGTTATTGATATAAGGGTCCCGGTCTTCGCGCACGCTGAAGGAATGTGCGGGAGTCTTCGGGACTTTTAATAATTTGGGCTTCATTAACGGCCGGTTTTCTTCGGCAAAGTTAAGCTGTTTATTATTGCTGCCATTGCAGGGCAAAATACTCACAACGTTCTTTGCCCGTGTTCTCGAGGGCATGGGGATTGCCGGAGGCCAGGAAAACGAGGTCACCGCCGGCGGCGGGATAGTGCTGCCCGTTGATATACATCTGTACATGACCGGAGCGCATGAGGATAATTTCTTCGGCCCGGTGGATATGCGGCAGATGGCTGACTTCGCCGGGGTTGAGGGTGGTAGCGTGCATGTCGATTTTGGCGAGCCAGGGGGTGGGCTGGCTGAAGATCTGGCGGCTTTCGCCCTTGGCGGTTTTTTGCATCGTCATGTCCGGCCAGTCGAGGAGGAAAGGGTAATTGCCGCTTCCGGTAAATGTTGGGTTCTGCTGCTGCCGGGATCGAAAGCGGAAGAGATAAAAGACAGCCGCGCTTGTACTGGTAGCACGAACGGAATAGGTTGCTCCGGCATTAAAAAGAGCGACGCCGCCGGGGCCTAATCCGGTAATACTATCATGGCTGTCGATGATCACATGGCCTTCTTTTACGATGAGCAGGTTGTCGGAACTGTCCGGCAGGGAGGTGGACGGGAGCCATTGATTGGAGGCTATGGAGAAGGTGCGGACATCCAATAAAGATAAATCGTGGGTTGCGCTTTTGAGCACCTGCCCTTCGTCGCCGGGGTAGGGATGAACGCCGGAGGTGAGGGTATCCGGGCCAACGGTGGTCAGGACCGGCTGGACGCCATGGTGGCGATGGGTGAGCGGCAGACCGGCTGCTGCGGCCAGGCCCAGTGCGGCAACGGAAAGCAGGATCGATCTCATGATGGACGGTTTAATGATTAAGGATGTTTTCTGGCTAGTGCGAGCCCCTTGGTGGTGGTATAATATTTGGCGATCATATTGGGCACTTCCCATGCCGGCATATCGTTGTTCTTCACATATTCCAGGAACTTCTCCGTCACCCGGGCGAAATGGGCCTCATGTCCTTCCTTATAGCTGTCGGGGATGACGACTTCCCAGCGGGTTCCTTCCTTCTTCAAGGCGATGCCGGGATATTTGGCCTGCAAGGCAGCGAACCCGGTGGTTAGCGTTCGCTCGTAGGATGGGTCTTTGCTTACGGGTTCGATATACAGGGTAGAGTGATATTGTTGTGCCGAGTCCTGTACGATAAGCAGACTGGCCTTGCTGCCCCGCATCGCAGATGCATAGGTGTCGTCTGCGCCTGTTGGAGCTTTATAGGTCCAGGTAGCGGTAGTCCTGACATAGACTCCCTTGAGGCGGTAGTCGATCTCGCCGTTGGCGTATACTTTCAGGATGGTGTCCTGTGGACGGGAGGTAGTGGCTGCGGTGGAGGGTAGTTCGTTTTTGAGGAAATCCGGGAAGGTATCGAGTTTGGTGATCGTTTTGAATTGGGACAAGGGGAGGTCAGTGGTCCAATGCCGCGCGCCGTCTACCCGGATATCTTTGGTATAATCCAGGGTTTGATCGGGGAAGGCCGCCCACTGTACCAGGTCGACGAGGTGGGTCATGACGTCGACGATGCCTTCACCCTGCTGCGAGACGTCGAAGAACCAGGCCGGCCGTGTCAGCGCGTTGCCGGAGACATATTTATACCAGCGGTGGACACTGGAGGCCACGATGCCGGGATGGGCCGGGCTGCCTTTTTCCTGCGTACCATAGACAGCCGGGAGCGCTGCCAGCTCACGCTGCAGGATGCTGGTGATCTCATAGCGTTCCGTCATGATATCATAGAGAATGTGCCGATGGGCGGCGGCCGTATCGAAGGCCTGGCGCAGCAGGCCAAAGGCCGAGTCATCGATGACCATCGGCTTGTCACCCAGCACATTGAACCCCGCCTGCAGCGACTGTATGATATAGGTCGTTTTTTCCCGGTTATTGCCGGCGAGTATCACAGTGTTGCCGGCCTTATCGGCGATCATCTTTTGCAGGTAGTCGGGACCGGTATATACGTGCTCTACCCAGTGCGTCGGATCTTTTGGCCGTGTATTGTAGGCGTTGATCTTATCGAGATGGGATTGAACGTCGGGACCGGCAGGCGCATAGACGGATACGACAGAATCGATGTCGGCGTACATGGATTTTTGTACGAGGGCCGCATGGAAGTGGCCGGGATCGAGGGTGATCAGGCGGACGGGTTTTGGAGTAGTGGCGGCTGCGGCGGGTGAATCAGCGGGTCCGGCTGCCGTGGACCCGGCGGGACCATGACAGGAGAATAGTAAGGTGCAGGCGAAGGCTGCGCTGACAAATCGGAGGTACAGTGTCATATGTGCATCAAATTATACCACAAGATACGGAGCCCGTTGCGGACGCGATAACATTCTGTTGGCCTCGTCATCATTTTTGAATTTTTCGGTCACGGGATCCCAGTATACTTTTCTTTTCAGTTTCATGGTGATGTGGTGGATCAGGCAGGCCGAACAAGCCCGGTGAGCGATTTCGGCATTCGTTATAGGGGCCTTACGGGATGCGATGCAGTCCAGCCAGTTGCCGTGCTGGTCGTCACTGACATACAGGTGTATTTCGTTCGGGCCGATCACTGACCGGATAATGGCGGGATCGCTGGCGTCCAGCGGTTTGACTCCACTGGCATCCGGTATGGGGTCGCTGGCGGTGGCCCGGTAATCGCCCCGGGTGACGAAGATCCAACCCTTCGTGCCTTCGAATTTGATGCCATTGGGCAGTTCATTGCTGACGACCATCCGAACCCCGTTGGCATACAGCGCCTCGGTACGGAAGATGCCGTGAACGTCCCAAAGCCCTTTCGTGGGAAAATCCGCATGACCCCACACTTCGACAGGGCCGGTATATTCCGTATTCATACCCCAGTGGGCGGAGTCGATGTGATGCGCTCCCCAGCCGGTGATCATGCCTGCCCCGAACTGTTCGCAGCGCAGCCAGCCCGGCCGGTCAAAGCCGGACTGCGGATGCACCCTTTTCTCCGTGTAATATACCAGAGGGGTAGAGCCCAGCCACGCATCATAGTTGAGGTTCGGCGGGACAGGCATCTCCGGTTCCGCATCGCCGGAAGGATCGCCGGGCAGGCCTACAGATACTGTTTTTAGTTCTCCGATGCGTCCGTTGCGAACCAATTCTGCCGCATAACGGAACTGGGATGATGACCGCTGCTGGCTGCCGATCTGGAAGATCCGGCCGGATGCTTTCACTGTATCGGCCATGATCCGTCCTTCGGCAATAGTGAGGGAGGCTGGTTTTTGCAGGTAGACGTCCTTGCCTGCCCTGACGGCGTTCATAGCGGTCAGGGCGTGCCAGTGATCTGGCGTACTGATGACCACCGCATCGATATCCTTGTTCAGCAGCAATTCCTGGTGATCGTGGTAACCCTGTACGCCGTCATAGGGTTTGCCGTTCTTCTTTGTATAATAATCATTGATCAGCATTTTCGCCACTTCCACGCGGTTGGAGTCGAGATCGCAGACGGCAATGATGCGGGCCTGGTCGTATTTCCAGATGCCCGGCAGGTCATGGATGCGCGAGATGCGGCCGGTACCGATGGCGCCGACATTGATGCGGTTGCTGGGGGCATATTTGCCGAATACGCTGGCGGGCACGATGGCCGGGAAAACGGCTGCTGCCACCCCGGCTTTGACAGTGGAGGCGATGAAACGCCGGCGGGAGAGCGTGGACGACAGGCAAGTGGGTGAGGGAGTGGATGATCCGCGAGCGGGGGAGAGAGATGATTTTTTCATATAAAAAAGTGTTTAATGGATGATAGTGACTTTGGCGGGCGTGGAGAAATATTGCCAGGCGCTTTCCGCTTTTTCTTTGGTAAAGTGTCCGTTGAAGACAACCCACCGATAGCGGAGCACATAGTTGTGGCCTGGTATCAACGGCCAGTCGATGTCTTTGGTCGGCGAAAAATTTGCATACATATCCCCGCGGCCGTTCGAATTATCCGGCCAGACCCGTAGCGGTTCGGGATAGTTATAGTTGCCGGGATAGGATATCATTTCCGCCCCGGCATAATCGCCACCGACGGCGCCCTGTACGATACACCACCGGGCTTTTGAGCCGTCGGCCTCCTTGCGGGTCTTGCCTTCCGAGGTCAGCACCTCGCTGTTGTCCTTATTCCAGTCGGCGGTGGCGCGCCATCCTACGCCGCCATAACGATAGGCCAATAGCCTTACAGGGTAGGGGGTAGCGCAGTTCAACTGTATCGTCAGGTCAAAGAAATAATAGTCATTGCTGTCGGGCGAGCAGTATACCCGGACAGTCTGCAGTTCGTTCATGGCGACCTCTTCGCCGCCGTCCTTGTGAAAAGCCACATGTTCCTGCAGCGCCTCGTATTGTGCGAATACGGGACCGCTGACGATCGAGGCAAACCGGGCGAAACGTACGGTGCCTTTCCGGTCTTTCAGGTTCCAGAAATCGACGGTATCGCCTTTGTACAATACATGGGTCCAGGGGTCCCAGACGCCATAGTGATGATAATGATCCGGCGCCTGGATGCGGGTCAGTATCTGGCCGTGAGGGGACCAGAGGGGGTGGATGAATCCGCTTCTTTTATAGGCAGTATCGATACCGGCCGGAGGATAGACCGTTTTGTAGACATATTCCAGCAAGTGTTGGTCGCCGTCAGAGATGGTCAGGCTGCCGTTGTCGGCGACGGCGCGGATCGAATCGCCGCCGGTGGTGGGACCGGAAGTTTTTTTCACCAGCTGGAATACCACCTTTTTGCCGGGCTGGGGTGCGACTATCCAATGCAGGGTACGGCGTCCGTCCTGGTCGATCTGGAAAGGGACAGGATAAATCTTGCCGTCGCTTTGCACCTTCAGTAACTCCAGTGCTGAATCCGGTAAGAAAGTGATCGCGTCCAGGTCGGCTTCAGCCGGTATGGCCAGTCCGTTCATGGGCCTGGAGATGTCCACTTCCAGGGAGGCGATCCGCTGGGACCAGGCGGAACCGGCGGGGATGAAGAGCAGGCAAAGCAATAGGTGTCGGAGCATAGCAGAATATTTTATGGTAATGTGACTATGGTCTCTACGCTATTGGACGTAGCGGACCGGGAACTGCCGGGTTGTCCGCCTCCGGCGGCGATATCGTATCGGCCGGGCAAATGCACCCGCTGCATTTTGTCATCGATGACGGTAAAGGCATCGGGGGCTACGGAAAAGCGAAGGGTTTGTTCCTCTCCGGGTTGGAGATGGATACGGCGGAAGGCACGCAGCGAGCGGATGGGCACGGGTACATGGGCGTCGAGAGAAGAGATATAGACCTGAGCGACTTCATCGCCTTCTATTGTCCCGGTATTCTGTATGTGTATGGTTAAACGAAGACTGTCGGTGGGGGTAGTGGGGGTATCGACGCGCAGGCTGTCATAATGAAAACGGGTATAGCTGAGGCCATAGCCGAAGGGATACAGTACGGCGCCTTTGAAATAGCGGTAAGTGCGTCCCGCCATGGCATAGTCGCCGAAGGCAGGCAAGTCTTTCAACGATCGGTAGAACGTGACCGGCAATCTGCCGGCAGGGTTATAATCTCCGAACAGTACGTCTGCGATGGCCTGGCCGCCGGCCTGCCCGGGATACCAGGCCTCTACGATCGCCGGCAGGTGCTGGTCCTCCCAGTTGACAGCCAGGGCGCTGCCGTTCAGCAGCACCAAAACGACGGGCTTACCTGTTGCCGCTATGGCCCGGATCAGGTCTTCCTGCACTTTCGGCAGATCCAGGGTGGTACGGTCTCCGCCTTTGAACCCCGTGATATTGACGTCCATTTCTTCCCCTTCGAGCCGTGCGGACAACCCCATGCACAAGACGACCGCGTCAGCCTGCCGTGCCGCCGCCAGTGCGGCTGCTTTCAACTGCCCGGCCATGCTGGCCTGTTGTATAGACCATACCAGCTGCACGCGGGCGTCACCATAAGATTCGCCGGCTTCTACCCGCACGCGGTATTTCTTCCCTGCCTGTAATGGAAGGACGGCGGATTTTCTCAGCCGGGGATCATTGAATTCGTCGCGGAAATGATAGCTGGTGTTGGCGATAAGGCTGTCGTCGAGATAGAGATTGACTTTACACGTGGTGATGATGCCCAGCTGGTAGAGGCCCGACTTGTCCGGGGTAATATCGCCGTTCCATTTAACGCCGAAGTTGTCATCGTCCATGTCTTTCCGCGGCGCTCCGTCTCCCCAGTTGTCATCCAGTACCGTATCCACCGCGGTGAACAGCACATGGCCTTTGAAGTCTTTATCGGGATAATAGTCTGCTTTGAGTCCGGATGTATTGTCGTGGGAGAGGGCAGTGGCGGGAACGGGTGTAAAGGAAGGCAGCCCGTCGGCCAGTTCGCAGCCTTTGGCATACAAAATGTTTGTAGCAGCGCTCAATTTTTCCCTGATACCCTCCAGGGGGGTGATGGCTTTGGATGGCAGGCCATTGTAATTGCCCAGCAGCATGGTGGGTTCATCTGCATTGGGGCCGATGATGGCCAGCGTCTTCAGAGTCTTCTTCAGTGGCAGGAGTTGGCGATCGTTTTTGAGGAGAACGATGGATTTGCGGGCGGCTTCGAGCGCCAGGGCTTTGTGTTCTTTGCTGTCCACTACCGAGTAAGGGATAGCGGCGTACTTCACGCGTTCTGCCGGATCGAACATGCCCAGTTTGAAACGCGCGGTGAACAGGCGTTTGACGGCTACGTCGAGCTCTTGTTCGGTAATGATATGATTGGCTACGG
>PMUF01000605.1 GCA_003167015.1 Chitinophagaceae bacterium
GATGGTATTCATCGCCAGCCGTTCTAATTTATTTTCCCATTCATCCAGCAGGGCAATACTCAGCTCTGGTGTCCGAATCCAATGTCCCCAGAAAGGGGAGTTATGCAGCAGCACGGCGCTCAGGTCGCCATAGTGCACGTCGGTATTCACCTGGTTGATCGTATGACTGCCGCCGATGACAAGGCTCTTGCCGGTCAGCAGGTCCGAGTCAGGATTGAAATTGTAGTACATCGTCAGGACATCCTTGGCGCCTTTATAATGACAATCCTGTAAACTTTCTTCACTGACTGGGATGAATTTGCTCTTATCGCTGGTCGTGCCGCTGCTCTTGGCAAACCAGGTGACCGGCGTATTCCAGAGGATGTTTTGTTCCCCGTTCATGATACGCTGGATATAAGGCTTCAGGTCGTCATATTCATGGATCGGAACGGCCTGCTTGAAATCGCGGATGGAGAATGTTTTGGAGAAATTATATTTCCGGCCGAACTCAGTATACTGTGCGGAAGTCACCAGGTGTTGCAGCACCTCACGCTGCACGGCGATGGGATTGTTTACCCATTCTTCGATGCGCCCCTGGCGTAATCTGGCAAGTCTCGATATGGCCGGGCTCAATAGCTTCATTACCGGCAAAATAGTTGAATTGCGGGACATGACGAAGTTAAATCACCAACCCGCCGCAACGACCTGATTCTTAATCCTCCGACCTCAATTCGGCCTGCTCGGCGGCCAGCTTTTCCCCCTGTTGTCTGGCTTCTTCGTACAGGTAATCCTTTCTCTTCAACTCGAAATTACGGCCCAGGTACAACCGCCGGACCTGCTCGTCTTCCGCCAGCTCTTCGGCAGTGCCGTGCTTGAATATCTTTCCGTCAATCAGCAGATAGGCCCGGTCGCAGATGGAGAGCGTTTCGTTGACGTTGTGGTCAGTGATCAATATGCCTATATTCCTGAACTTCAGCCTGGCCACGACTGACTGAATATCTTCTACCGCTATCGGGTCGACACCGGCGAAAGGTTCGTCCAGCAGGATGAATTTAGGGTCCACCGCCAAGGCCCGGGCGATCTCCGTCCGCCTTCTTTCACCCCCGCTGAGGGAATCGCCATTGTTCTTCCGTACATGATGCAGATGGAATTCATCCAGCAGCGCTTCCAGCTTCTTCTTTTGCTCGCCCCGGGTCAACTTAGTCATTTCCAGTACGGCTTTGATATTGTCTTCCACACTCAGCTTGCGGAATACCGAAGCCTCCTGCGGGAGATAACCGATCCCCATCTGGGCCCTTTTGTACATCGGCTGACGGGTGATGTCAACATCATTCAGAAAAACCTTCCCCTCGTCCGGCTTGATCAGCCCTACCACCATATAGAAAGTGGTGGTTTTGCCCGCCCCGTTCGGGCCCAGCAGTCCGACAATCTCCCCTTGCTCCAGCTTCACGGACACATGGTTCACCACCGTCCTGTTGTGATAAGTCTTTACAAGATCCTGCGAATGAATAATAATGCTCAAATCTTTGACGTTATTTTGGACGCAAATTTAGGCCCTTGCAGCCAAGGCGCAAGCTCATTGCCCTAAATTTATAGGTGTTTTAAGACTTATCGACTAAGTTTGCGCACAAAAGCGGACCGAATCTCCGCATATTCTGACTATGAAGGTTATAGAACACTTACAGCAGGCCAAAAAAACCCACGTCTCTTTCGAAATTCTTCCCCCCCTGAAGGGAAAGACCATCAACTCGATTTACGATCACCTCGACCCGCTGATGGAATTCAAGCCCTCGTTTATCAACGTCACCTATCATCGCAGCGAGACGATGTTCAAGAAGAAGTCCGACGGCACCTTCGAGAAAGTCGAAGTCCGCAAACGGCCCGGCACAGTCGGCATCTGCGCGGCGATCATGAACCATTATAAGATCGACGCTGTCCCCCACCTTATCTGCGGCGGTTTTGCCAAGCGCGAAACCGAGGACGCCCTCATCGATCTGCATTTCCTGGGAGTCGATAACGTACTCGTCCTCCGTGGCGACGCTGCCAAGAACGAGAGCTCCTTCGAACCCGAACCCGACGGCCATCGCTACGCCATCGATCTGTTGAAACAGGTCGTCTGTCTCAACCAGGGCGTTTATCTGGAAGAAGATATCAAGAATGGAGGAAAAACGAACTTCTGCATCGGTATAGCCGGCTACCCCGAAAAACACTTCGAAGCGCCTAACCTCGAAACCGATCTCATGTACCTCAAGGCCAAGGTAGAAGCGGGGGCCGAGTACGTGACCACACAGATGTTCTTCGATAACCAGAAATACTTCGATTATGTGAAAGCCTGCCGTGACATGGGCATCCATGTTCCTGTCATACCGGGCCTTAAGCCTATCACGAATAAGAAGCAACTGTCAATGCTGCCGAAAGTATTCCATGTGGATCTGCCCACCGACCTGTCCAGCGCTATCCTCCAATGCAAAAATGACGCGGAAGTCGAGAAAGTAGGCACCGAATGGCTGATCATGCAGAGCCATGAATTGAAAAAGGCCGGGGTGCCCGTGCTTCACTATTACACGCTTGGCAAGCCCAAGGTCATCGAGGAAGTGGTGAAGGCTGTGTTTTAACGCCCGGGCTCATCGGAGCCGCCCGCCGCTGCTGGCTTCGGCAGGCTTGCCAGCACTGCCTCGTCGATCTTCACCGGATATTTCTTCTTCAGCTCATTAATCCATTGATCTTCCAGCCAGGTTTGGTAGTCATTGATGACAAATCCCCTGGCATCCCGGAAGTCGCGGGGCGACCGGTCATGATAGACGTGCAGGATATAGGAAAAGC
Source organism: Chitinophagaceae bacterium (assembly GCA_003167015.1). Classification (GTDB taxonomy): domain Bacteria; phylum Bacteroidota; class Bacteroidia; order Chitinophagales; family Chitinophagaceae; genus Puia. The sequence continues at coordinate 2,803 of PMUF01000605.1, forward strand.
TCTCCGTATTGTCCGTTTTATTGGTGACAGGCGCCGTCAGCGAACCTTCCGCAGGATCGGAATGTCCGACACCGGGTATCTGCGCCAGCTCATAGCGGCCTGAATCGGCCTGCACGGCGGCCCCGGCACTGTCCGCCAGCTTTCTCCATCCGCCTGCGCCATTGCTCCGCAGCCCGGCCGCCAGCGTTGCTGCCGTCTTTTCATTGTTGCAGGTGAACAACAGGGCATCCGCACTCGCATTCCACCAGTATTTGTCCTTATGCGCCTCATAATAATTCTTCAATGCTGCGCTGTCGGTCGAGGCCTTGTCCCAGATCTTTCGTTGCATGATCTCGAACAGTAAGTTCCCCTCTTTGAACTCCGTCAGTTGAAAGGCAAAGTCGGAGTTATACTGTTCGAGGTGATTGCGGTAATACTCCATAGCCACCCGTTCGACATATCGCTTGAACAGGTCTTTGTCCGAAATGCCGGCGCCTGGCCGCTGCGGCTTCATCGTTCTGGAATAATCCAGCCATTCTTTGGCGATATAATTGCGCTGATCGAGAGAGAACAAGATAGTAGAAGAGCTCAGGCTATGGTAAGAGGACAAAGCGGGATTGCGTTGCACGCTGTCAGTAAACGCCCAGAGATCATCCTCCGGGTAATCGGCACGCCGGAAATTCGTCGCCCGGTAAATCCTCGCCAGGAGCGCCTGACGACTCACCTCCACCCGGGGATCGTTAAGGACTTGTGGCTTCAGCATGGCCGACGCCTGTGCGTCGAACTCGCGCGGAAAGGGCTTCCTGTCGATGCGTTTGATAATATGGTAACCATACGGGCTCAACAGGGGCCGGCTGATCGCCCCATTCCTGTCCAGCGCATAGGCCGTCGCCTCGAAGGCCGAGTCATATTTTCCGATACCGAACTCCGGCAGCTCACCGCCGTTCTGATAGGAGAGGTTGTCCCCGCTATATGTCTTCGCCATGGTGGAGAAATCGGCCCCGTTCTGCAGCAGCGTATACAGAGAATCGGCTCTTTTCCGGACGGCTTCCTGTGTGGCAGGCGTCGCAGACGGTCCAAAGGGCAGTAATATCTGCGCTATCTTCATTCGGCCGAGCGACTTTCTTTCCGCCACCACTTTAAAAATGTGGTAACCACCCTTGCTGTGGTAGGGCTTGGAGAAATGCCCGGGAGACAGCGAATAGGCCAGGTTTTCCAGCTCGTAGGGAAGAGTGAAGACCGTAATATACCCAATCCTGCCTCTATTGATTTTCACCGAAGGGTCTTCCGAAATGATCGATGCAACCTCGCCGAATTTTTTACCTTTTTTTAACTCTTCATAGGCTGCCATCGCCTTGTCATATCCCCTCAGCGTGTCGGTCGCCGATGCGTTCTTCGGAAGAGCGATATAAATATGCTCCAGCAACAGATCCTTCTGCCCCCGGACATAGGCCTCTTTCACCAGCTTGTCCAGACTCTCCTCATCTTTAAGGTAGGTCTCCGCCACCTGGTTCCGGAAGTTCTGTAACTCCGTCCGCTGTGCCGGCAGCGTGTCCAGCTGTGCATCATAGGCTGCCCTGACCTTTAACTTATATCGGATATATAGCGCAAGGTAGTCCCGGTAGGAGGTCGGGGCAGCTGCCAGATGGTTGTTATTCTTGATATAAGCTTTCAGGAATTCCTCTTTGCTGACACCCGTGCCGTCGATCGTAAAAAGAGATTGCGCACTGACGCCGGAGGAAAGAAAGAGGATAAGGATAGGAATGAGGATCGACCGACCGAATGGGATGCTCATTTCAATTGGATTTTCCATGCTGCAATTTCAGGTTTATGACTTCGTCAAGTTGCTGATAAGTCAATTTCTTGGCTATAATACGTTTGTCTTTGTCCAGTAAATAGAGAATGGGGGTCTCATAGACATCATACAACTGCCGGAAGCCGGGCTGTCCGGCCTTTTCCGTGGCATCCTGGTGCTCCTTCGTTTCATAAACGTGTGTCCAGTCGGTTAAATTGTGATCCTTAATGAATTGCAGCCAGGCTTCCTTGCCGCCGTCAACCATCACGCCATAGATCTTTACGCCCTCCTGCTGCCATTTGGCCTTGAAAATAGAGTCCACTTTGGGCACCGTCTCCTTGCAATGACTACAGGTCGGGTCCCAGAAACAGATGACCGTGAATTTGGCGTCCACTCCATATAACGGCCGCAGGGCGCCTGTGCTGTCCACCATCTCCAGGTTCGGCGCCGGCTGACCGATCTGGTTGGCCATCATGCTGTATGCCCTGTCATTCAGGAACTTCCGGTATTTTTCCGTAAAGAATTCCGTCTCCCCGGCATTGATATATTTGTCGAACAGATGGACGAAAACCGCATCCTGCCCCATGTACTGGGGATTGATATATTTCTGGACGAAAAAGACCATCAGGTACTGGAACATCGGCTTGCTGACGCGGGCTTCCAGCAACATCTTGTCGGCGTCCTTCTCGATCGAATCGGCCTGCGGCGGTACCAGGTCCCTGAAATATTTATCCAGCCGGGGTTCGAACACAGGGGTACGCGTCAGGCGCTCGTCGGTAAAGTCGATGCCATCCCAGTAGTGCGATTTGTAATAACGATACGCAAAAGTACTGTCATATTTGCCTCCCGGCTGCTGTGCCGCCGGCGGGATGACGGGCTCTTTCAACAGCTGGAATAACGTGGCCAGCAACGAGGTCGGATAACGGGCGGCAATGTCCTCCCGGTATTTTTGTATCTCGTCGTTCAGCTGTTTCATTTTGTCCCTTAGCCGGCTGGAGTCGGCCCTGGTACGGGTTTTTGCGAGCTCCTTCTGGGCGGCGGTGATCTCGCCGCCCTTTTGGGCAGTATATCGTGTATAGGCTTGAAAAACAGTATTATCCGTAGATCCTGTGAAGACCACGCTGGCAGGCAGGTTCGTCGTGTCCGCCGCGACGGAGAAATGTTGCTGGGAGTCGATCAGCAGCTCGAAAAGGATAGACCTGCTGGGAGAGACGATGAAGTAGACGCCGCCGGGGAGTTTGTCCTTTCCGCTGAACAGGCCGTCGCTGTTGCCGTCCAGCTGCGCCGAATCAGCCAGGGCCTTGATCTTTCCATAATAATAACCCAGGTAAACTTTTCCGCCCGTATAAGGCTTCAGGTGGAGGTGGATAGAATAGCCGCTCTGCTGAGGATAGGCTTGTATCAAACAAAGGCAGGTTGCCAGGGACAATAGGATTTTGCTCATACGCCCGTAAAATTAGACCTTTACGCCGTGCGAAAAAAAAATAAGAACATCACATTGGCCAATGTCCTGGTTGAACATTATGCCGCAGAAGGCAAGTCCCTGGCCCGGGTCGACGGNNTGGGCCGAAGGTTTTATCACCGCCTTTCGTCAATATTCCTCCGACCGGGTGGAACCCTTTTGCGCTCATTTCGGCGTGTGTGGCGGCTGCCGCTGGCAGATGTTGCCCTATCCCCTGCAATTGCAATACAAACAGCAGCAGGTCGTGGATGTCCTCCAACGGATCGGGAAGGTCGCCCTTCCGGATGTCCGCCCCATCCTAGGCGCCCCTGCATCCGTCCACTACCGCAATAAGATGGAGTATACCTTTTCCAACCGGCGCTTCCTCCTCCCCGAAGAACTCCATGACCCCGGTGTCTCGGCCCTGCAGCGGGTGGCGGGTTTTCATGCCAAAGGCCTCTTTGATAAGGTCGTGGACATAGATATCTGCCATCTGCAGGAAGAGCCTACCAATCGCCTGCGCAAAGCGGTCAGGGACTTTGGATTGGAAGAGGACCTGCCGTTCTATGACATCAAACAGCATGAAGGCTGGCTCCGCAACCTCCAGCTGCGAATCTGTACGACAGGGGAGATCATGGCCAATATCGTGGTGGGCTACGAAGACGAACCGACGATCCGCCGTCTTGCCGACCGCCTCGTGCAACAATTCCCGGAATTGACGACCTTACTATATACAGTCAACCCAAAATGGAACGATAGTATTTCCGACCTCGAACCCCGCATCCTGGCCGGAAAAGGATATGTGATCGAACAATTGGAAGACTTCCGGTTTAAGATCGGGCCGAAGTCGTTCTTCCAGACCAATACCCGGCAAGGGGAGAGACTCTACCAGGTGACCCGTGAATTCGCAGAACTTAGCGGCGGCGAAACGGTATATGACCTTTACTGCGGGACCGGCAGCATCGGGATTTTCGTCAGTCGCCAGGCTGCCCGGGTCGTAGGTGTAGAAGTCATCGAAGCTGCAGTAGAGGACGCCCGCGAAAATGCTACCCTCAACGGTATTGGCCATGCCAGCTTTTTTGCCGGGGACGTCATCGATATCTGCCGGGACGAATTTTTCGCCGCTAACGGCCGGCCGGATGTCATCATTACCGATCCGCCCAGGGCCGGTATGCACGCGGGCCTGGTGGGCAAGATCCTCGATATGGCGGCGCCAACCGTCGTCTATGTCAGCTGTAACCCCGCGACTCAGGCCCGCGACCTCCAGCTCCTGGACGCGAAATATACCGTGACGAAGGTCCAGCCGGTGGATATGTTCCCGCATACCCATCATATTGAGAATATAGTGCAACTAAAGCTCAGAGAGCAGCCGGAAAAAATGTAGTAATTTGCATCACTTAATTAATAATATAGGAATAGCGTATGACAGAATTTCGCCCGGGTGGTTTTCAATTGATACCGACAGTCATTAAGAATCTCGTTATTATCGATGTGTTGATTTACCTTGCCCAGTCCACTTTGGGACAGGCATTCGATTTGAAGATGCTCGACTGGTTCGCGCTGCACGATGTCCATTCTGCTTTATTCCGGCCGCATCAGTTGGTCACCTATCTTTTCCTGCATGGCTCCTGGGAGCATGTCCTTTATAACATGTTCGCCCTCTGGATGTTCGGCTCTATCCTCGAGAATTATTGGGGACCCAAACGGTTCCTGATCTTTTATATCGTCTGCGGCATCGGTGCGGCCGTCTTCCACCTGGCTGTCCTCTATCCGGAGATGACGCCTTATATGAATGAGCTGCATACCTACCCTTTGGAGGTGCAGCAGCAGTATATAAACTCACCGGGCTTTGTCGTCAACGAGCCGACCCTCGGCGCCTCCGGAGCGGTATTCGGCTGCCTGGCGGCGATGGGCTACCTGTTCCCCAATAGCCTGATCTATCTCTATTTCTTTGTGCCGATCAAGGTCAAATGGTTCGTGCTGGGTTATGCCGCCATTGAACTGTTTTCCGGCATCCGGTCTACCGCCGGCGATAACGTGGCGCACTGGGCCCATCTGGGGGGAGGGCTGGTAGGCTTATTGCTGGTCATTTACTGGAACAGGTCCAACCGAAGTAATTTTTATTAAACTCTTTTAGGTACTGGGTGTTTAAGCAAATGGGTGCGTAACTTCACCATAATTGTATCACAATTGTATGAGGGTAATGGAAGATAACCATCGCAAGAAAATGCTCCTGGGACAGGATGGGAATGCTCTGGTACAGCTGGTGATAGTGAATGCCTGCTTATTCGTCATCCTGAAGTTCATCTTTGAGATCTACGACCTGAGCAGACTCGACCTGGCTGCCTACCATAAAAATGTTCTCGATTGGTTCGTCCTGCCTGCCAGCCTCGACAGGCTCTCTTCCCGGCCATGGACAGCCCTGACCTACATGTTTTGCGATCAACAGGTCATGCGGTTCATAGGCAATATGTTCTGGCTCTGGTGCTTCGGATACATCCTCCAGGACCTGACAGGCAACCGCAAGCTGGTGCCGATCTATCTGTACGGCGGAATTGCCGGCGCCGCCTTTTTTGTGCTGTCATACGCCGTATTTCCCCACCTGCAGGCACAGCTGCCTGTTGCCCAGCTGATGGGCGCCAATGCCGCCATCATCGCTATTGCCGTCGCCACGACGACGGTGGCGCCCGACTACCGCATTTTCCCCATGATCAACGGCGGTATTCCGCTGTGGATACTGACCCTGCTCTTCCTGCTGATCAATTTTTCCAGCATTTCCTACGGCGACTCGGGCGCCTATATCGCCAGCCTTGCCGGTGGCAGCGCAGGATTCTTCTTCATCTACCGGCTGCGCAGAGGTCATGACGGTAGCATCTGGATCAATCGCTTTTTCGACTGGTGCAACGATCTTTTCAATCCCGATAAAAAAAAGAAAGGCCGCTCCCCCAAAGACGAATTCTACTACAAGGTCTCCGGCACTCAACCCTACAAGAAAATTCCCAACGTAACACAGCAACGCATCGACGAGATCCTCGACAAAATTAACCAGCAAGGCTACCGGTTTTTGACCGATGAGGAAAAAGAGATCCTCAAAAGGGCAGCTGACGAAGAAGATTTGTAACTTAGGCGTAGACATGGCAATGCTCCGAACTTTTACCCGCCGGTTGTTTATCATCCTGAATAGCCTGGTGGTCTTATTATTTCTGCTGGCTTGCGCCAATTCCTTCATGCAACCCGGCAAATGGTGGATCTTTTCCATTTTAGGCTTGTTCTTTCCTTACCTATTACTGCTCGTCATCATCTTTTTCTTCGTGACGCTATTCGTCCGACCCCTTCGACGCTGGTCCCTGCTGTCTTTCGTGACCTTGCTGATAGGCTGGACGAATATCCACAGCTTCCTGGCCCTGCACCCGGGCAATCACTTCGTCCCTGACAAACCGCCCGGCAGCCTCCGCGTCCTCACCTGGAACGTACGCAGCTTCGATGATTTCTTCGACAAGCGACGGCCAACGAGACACCGGCCGAAAATGATGGATTTTATCGGTAGCCAGCAGGCCGATGTCCTCTGCTTTCAGGAGTTTTATGAACCCCTGACCCGCCACGGACTGGAATCCAACATCACTTACATCCAGACCCGGTTGAATTACCCATACTATTATTTTTCCCGCGATTACACCAGGCCCGGGCTATATCAGTTCGGCGTAGCCATTTTTTCCCGGTTCCCGATCATCGATACTACTATTCGGAAATACCCGCGCCCTTTCGGCTTCCAGACTACAGAGAGCCTTATTTCAGCCGATATCGCGGCCGGCAGGGACACCATTCGCATCTTTACGACCCATCTCCAATCTGTTCTCTTCAGCCCCAAAGAGTATCATGATATCGAGATCATTAAGAATGTTGACGACAGTATCGTGGATGCTTCCCGTTCCATTGTCAGAAAGCTGCGGGATGCTTTCCGCCATCGCGGCGACCAGGCGCAGCAGGTACGGGCCCAGTTGGATAGCAGCCCTTATCCGGCCTTTATCACCGGAGACTTTAACGATGTTCCCAATTCATACGCTTACTTTACCATCCGGGGTGGCTGGCAGGATGCCTGGCTGCAGAAAGGGTTTGGTATCGGTCGGACTTTCAAGAATATTACCCCCACGCTGCGGATAGACTACATTCTTGCCGACCCCCGGCTAAAAGTCCTCCAGTGCCAGAAAGTGTACACCCCATGGTCTGACCACAATCCGGTCGAGGCCGATCTCCAGTTGCCCTAACGGTTCAACCATTTGTTGTACCTTCGTCCGCTGCAATATATCGGTATGAGCCCATTAAAAGTCCATAATTCGTATACAAGACAGAAAGAAGTTTTCACCCCTCTTACTCCGGGTCATGTAGGCATGTACGTGTGCGGGCCTACCGTCAGCGGAGAAAGTCATCTGGGCCATGCCCGGCCTTTTATCACCTTCGATTTTATCTACCGGTATCTTCTGCACCTCGGATACAAGGTCCGGTACGTCCGCAATATCACCGATGCCGGTCATTTCGAGGAAGAAGGCCGGGAGGCAGAAGACAAAATTGCCAAAAAGGCGGTGGTGGAAAAGCTGGAACCGATGGAGCTGGTACAGAAATACACTAATCTCTTCCATTGGGCCATGCACCAGTTCAATAACCTCGATCCTAATATCGAGCCGACCGCCACCGGTCATATCGTCGAACAGATCAGCATGATCGAAAAGATCATCAGCGAAGGCTACGCATATGAAGTGAATGGCTCCGTTTATTTCGACGTCAAAAAATATGCGGCGCATTACCCCTATGGGAAGCTCAGCGGCAGGATCCTGGACGATCTGCTGGAGACGACCCGGGATCTCGACGGACAGGACGAGAAACATAACCGGCAGGACTTTGCCCTCTGGAAGGCCGCGCCCCCTGAACATATCATGCGCTGGCAAAGCCCCTGGGGAGAAGG
>PMUF01000547.1 GCA_003167015.1 Chitinophagaceae bacterium
TTGAGAAAAAAGACCCGGTGGGTGATGTCATTCTCCGGAGCAATAGATTTATGACCAAGGTCGAGGCAAAGGCGGCTATCGCCGCGTAGCGAAATGACCCGGGCAACGACCAGGGCAGCGGAAGAGAAAGGCTGGTCGGGAAATTGATCGCCGTACGACTTGTCCCAATAGACAAAAGTCCCCGGGCTGCATTGAATGTGCGGCGGCCGGCGGGCATGGATGGGGAAAGTCGGCGAACCACCAGCGATTATGGTGAGGCCGGGCCGATCCCCGGTGCGCGAGCCCTCCGCGGCGTTCCCCCCGGCGTCCAGCTCAGCTATAGCAGCCTGCAGGCTGAGCACTCCCGCAAAAGCCTCATTGCATTTTTGCTTCCGCAATGCAGGATCGGCGTCCCGGATATGGCCATCATATGCATGCAGACCTACCGGGGTGATCCCTTTCAGTTGTTGCGCCACACGATAGAGTTCCAGCGCCGCCGGACCGGGGGCTATACCGGTACGGTCCATGCCCACGTTGATGTCGAGATAGACGGGCACGTCGAAACCCGCGGCCGCGAATACCCGTGCCATAGCCTCTGCCGCATCGGCATTGTCGATGAGACAGGCGAAAGACGTAGCAGGGAATGTCCGGATCAGCGTTGCCAGCCGTACGGCTTTAGGTCCGATGGGCTGATAAGCCAGTAATACGTCGGGAGCGCCTTCACCGGCCAGCATTTCCGCCTCGGCAATGGTGGCGCATTTGAATCGCCGGATACCGGCCTCTAGCATGAGCTTCGTCACCGCAGGCGATTTATGGGTCTTGACATGCGGCCGCAGTCTGTCCGGGCTGCCGGTCATTTCAATGGCCAGGCGGATATTTTCACGCACCCGCTCAGGATAGACGACAAGGGCGGGCGTGTCGAGCTGGTCTATATTTTCTATTTCATACCAGGCCTGGGGCATAAGGCGGAATTTAATGCAATTCAAATAAGACTTCTATCTCTACCGGGATATTGCCGGGCAACGAACCCATGCCAACAGCGCTCCGCACCCCTATCCCATTGTCTGGTCCCCACACCTGGGCAAACAGTTCACTGCAGCCGTTGATGACATAAGGATGCTGCCCGAAATCATGAGGACACCCTACCATACCCAGGGTCTTGATCACCCGCTTGACCTTATCCAGACTGCCGAGATACCCCCGTACCGTAGCCAGGATAGCCAGGCCGACCTGACGGGCGGCCAACTTGCCCTGATCGGTATCGAGATCCACCCCTACGCGGCCGGTGATCAGGGTCTTGTCCTCCAGTAAGGGGCCATGGCCGGATACATACAGATATTTACTATCGACGATGAGACAGGGTTTGTAAACCCCCATCGGTACTGGCGCCGGAGGCAGTGTAAGACCAAGCGCAGCGAAATTTTGTTCAGGAGTAGTACTCATAAGGGTGGAAAGTTACGTCAACAACTGCTCAAAAAAACCTCCGATCTGCTTTTCTCTGTCGACGAAATGAATTTCCAGTATCCAGTTGCGCTTCACCCCGTTGGCATCGGGCGCAAACATGTCGTTAGGATTGCCCGGATGAATATACAGTTCAAAGTGGCCCGGATCTAACCGCTCGTGCGGGAATTGGCCAATCAGATGCCCTGCTATCTCGCCGCCATACGTCCAGCCATAGCGCCTGGCAAGTTCTGTAGCGTACTCATAAAACTCAGCCCCTGTCAGCGTGGTCTTTGTCTCAAACCATGCCTTCCCCTCGTGCCAGGCTGCCTCGATATCGTTTTTCAGCTTATGCTTCACCGGATCGTCGCCGAGCACATAAGTCCTGCCAAAATCAGCCTCCCATTCCTCAAAAATGGGCCCGAAGTCAAGGAACAGGATATCATCCTGCTGAACGATCAGATCGGGTGGATTTTCATTATAAGGCTGCAAAGTATTCGCTCCACTGCGCACGATCCTTTTGTGCCAGTACTTTTCGATCCCGAAAAGTTGCTTCGCCAGTTCAAAGATGGCGGTGTTGATTTCTTTTTCGGACTTACCCGGGCTGATCAATCCGGCATCTTCCACGGCCCGGAACAGCTGCGTGGCCTTTTCTTCCGCATCCTGTAATCTTGCTTTAACTATATCCATCCTTAAAGATACATTTTTCATTTATTTCAGCGCACCCTGCAAAACCTTCGCCGACCCGTCGATCGGCTGGCTGATGGTCAGCCCCAGGATGCGGGCAATCAGCGGGTATACATTGACATTTTCAAAGGCGGGGAGTGACACGCCCTGGCGGAAAGCCGGGCCCCAGGCATAAAATGTGGCGCCCATATCCGCATCGGCATTGTCATAGCCATGCTCACCCGCGCTGACATGCCCGTGATTGGAGAACATCCTTGGCTCATGGGCCACCAGGACGATATCGCCTATCCGGTGATAGCGATCATCTTTGGCAGCATAATGCCAGCGCGCCGGCGTCTCGGTAGCCAGAAATACATCATAGTCCTGCGCACCTTGTTTCAGTGATTGGTAAGTAGCGGTGATCGCAGCGGGATCCTTGGCGTAGAGGTGTATCATCGTGCCACCATAAGAGACGACGAACTTAGCCGTATCGATAACAGGAGGGACGATGCCATGCGCCGTGTCGACCTCGGCCATGCCGTGATCACTGACAAAAACATAGTTCACCGGCAGATGCAGCGAGTCAACCATCTGCACCATCTTCCCGATACACTCGTCGACCATGTGTACCGCCGCCTCGGTCTCTTTCGCATCGGGACCAAACATATGCTCGTTGTGATCGGGCTGGGACAGGTAGAAAAGGATAAGATGGGGACGCTGCGTCTCCGGCAGGGTCAGCCAGTCTTTCACGGCCTGCAACCGGGTATCCCATGTAATCTTATCGTTGAAGAGATAATAATAGGTCGGGCGCACCCCATCCACGGCAGCTTCAGAGCCTACCCAGAAAAAACTGGCGGCAAGCATTTTCTGTTGCTCGGCCAGCACCCAGATAGGAGTGCCGCCATAAAAGGAGCTGTCCGTCACAGCCTTGCGGTCGCTGATGCGATAGCCCTTGCCTTTCTGCACATCGATGAAGGTATTGTCTACCAGGCCATGGTGCGCAGGGTACAGACCGGTGGCGAGACTATAGTGGTTGGGGAAGGTGACGGATGGATAGGACGGTATCATGCCCGAAGCTGCCACCCCAGCAGCCCGTAAGGCCTTCAGGTGGGTCGC
>PMUF01000661.1 GCA_003167015.1 Chitinophagaceae bacterium
TAGTTTCACATGTGCCGGCACATGTGAAACTAAATTCGTCATCGATAATACCCATACGACTGCTCTTTTACGCATAGCTTATATTTTATACTTCTCTTTGCCTACCACCTTCGGCGCGGCTACCGGCATCTCGCTATACACATTCCCGCCCAGCAGGCGTCCAGACTTCTTCTTATTCCGTCCCCCCCACTGCTTGAAGAAGAACGCAACCTCGGCTTCCCGGCATTGTTGCAGGATATCCCACACCCAAGGCTCTTCAATCGGCCGGGCCTTTTTCCCGCTCTCGCCTCCAACAATAACCCAGTCGATGCCTGATAAATTCAGACCGTGCAGCGGCCCGATCAGGGGTTCGCAGGAGAGAAATTTAACCTTCGCATCTGTCTCCCGGAGAAAATCGATCCGTTCTGTCACCTTGCTGTTTTCAACGGATACTCCCATCCAGATATTCGGTGTCCACGTCAGCCCTCCATTCATGGTAAAGAGCCGGTCTGCCCGCTTTGTCAGTACCTGGTAAGTGTGCTGCGGGGTATCGTTCATGACGTCAAAAACCCGCTTGATGAAGTCAGCGGGGATCTCAGGGTGGAACAAATCACTCATTGAGTTGACAAAGACTAATTTTGACCCCTTCCAGGAATAAGGTGTCTGTAACGTATCGGCATGCGTCGCCAGGCCGAAGCCATTTTTATACTTCTCCAATCCCATCGCCTGTAAGCGTTTTGCCATGACCTCGGCGTAGCAATACTTACAGCCGGCGGAAATTTTAGTGCACCCCGTCGTCGGGTTCCAGGTCAATTCGGTCCATTCGATACTCGATTGCGCCATTAAATTTTGTATTTAGGTTTGATCACGTCGTTCGCGATTTTCAACGCGCTGGCATTATTGGTAGCCATCATGAAATGATACATGATAGACTGAGTGGCATTTCGCATAACAAAAGAATCGGAGACATAATCAAAAACTTCGTTCAGTCTGCTCCGATACAGTTCGCCGATCTTGATAATGGCGTCCTTCTCTTTTTCGACATGGGTTTCCTCCCCAAAGAGTGTGGTGACCGGTTGCTTCTTATAAAAGCGCTCCATAATTTCCTGCTCGCTCAACCCGAGAAAAGCCTCCAGCTTTTTCATCCAAGCGGCGGGAATCCTTGCATTTCGTTTCAGGAGTCGGTTGACCCCTAATCCTGTCGGTACCAATATCCACACATCAATGCCCAACCCCTTAAGCGATTCGATAGATTGCCAATTGACTGACATGCCATACGGATCAATAAAAGCCAGTGCCCGGTGATCCGGGCTTTTCCGAAGAAAATCCGCCATCGCCAACAATTTGACATTGCAATCGTCCTTGACGACATGGGCGTTCCTACCGAAATAGTTCTTGTCGATATTGGCCTGCAGGGCTTGCTTGTACCGTTCGTCCAACTCCACAAAATAATATATATCAAAGGGCTTGGGGTTGGTGATATCCATGATCCTTAGGGCGGTCCCTTTTTTCAGGTCTGCCGTTTTATCGGATCCGATCAGCCCCGAACCGGCAAAGCCATCAAAATATAGTGTCTTCGCCCATCGCTGTTTGCTCATAATAACAAGGTAAGCTCGGGCATAGCTCACGACAATTTCCATTTTAGCCTCTGTCCAGCTGCCGCCGAATTGATTCATAAGAAAGGTTTAGTCAAATGTACTAAAAATAATAGTAAAATGCTGCCGAAAATCTCAATTGGTTAGCACCAATCAATCAATGCAGCTTGAGGTGCTGGTTTTCCCAATTCTTCCGACAGGTTTTGACTTGAAGTCTTGCGGCCAGGAGAGGGAGGACAAGTAACACCATTATTTTCAACACGATTGGCGTATCCGGGGTCGTCAGCGGCGCACCGGCCAGCACTACCGGCAATCCCAGGCATGCGATAGACCATTGTCTCACTGCCCGTCGTTGATAGTACACCGCAAACAAGACATACGGGACCACCAGCACATTCAACCAGGAAAGCAGCAACAGATTCTTCGGATCGATTAAGCCTGCCAGCGACAGGGCGATCAGGTTACCGGTGAAGGAACTGAGGCCGATAAAGCCGCCCCTGCTTATTTTTTCGACTGAGGGGAGGGACGGTAATAATATAGGTTGTCGGTGCGATTCGTACCTCAGCAAGAAAGTAGACAGCAGGACAGTGGCCAGGGTGATGAGTAAAAAAGTGATGGGGCCCATCGCCGCGATTCCGGCGGGCAAAAAGGCGGCCAGACCTGCAAAAGCTGACAGCACGGGCATCAGCAAAAGGTGTTTTAATCGCATAGGTTAGGTATAAAGAATAAGGATTAATGGCCATGGTATACGAAGTTGTGGAAAAAATGCCGACCAGCCATCATTAAGCGCCATCGGCGGCCGGTTTTTATCATTTGATAAAGAAAGTTCTTTTGTTCCTGATCCGGCTGAGCGTCACTTCGGTCACATCCAGATAACTGGCCAGGTAACGCGCGGGGACACGCTGCAGCAAGGCAGGGTATTTATCGAGTAGGAATTGATAACGCTCTTCGGCGGTCTGCATCCGGATTCCCTTGAGCAGGTTGTGCCACAAGCTGCTGTACTTCTGTGTGACAAACTGGCTATGCCGGTAGACCTCCGGGAATTGGTTATAGAGCTGCAGCAACTCCGGGAAGGTGGTATGTAGAAGCTCGCAATCCTCCAATGCCTGCATGTATTCATCCGTCGGCTGTTTCGTGAGAAAGCTTTGCATAGAGGCAATGGTATCCCCTTCACTCAAAAACCAATTCGATACCTCCGTCTTCTTTTTGTTTTTCGGGCTGGTTTTGAGATAGTAACATCTGACGAGCCCCGTGCGGATGAAGAACAGCCTATTATTGATCGACCCGGCTTCGACCAGGAAGGCTTTTTTGGGAATGTGCAAGGGCCTCATAATCTTGGCAAAAGCGGCGCTCGCGGATTCTGACAGGGGGTAAATAGATTGCAGATAGTCCAGGAATTCAGTCATAGGTGGGTGCAATAGTTACCCGCCAAATTAAGGAGCAATGATTAATATGAAATGTTAATGTGCCCAGGCGGCGCCTTTATTTTTTAGTCTGCAATTCCGGGTCGTCCCTGTCTTGCTGGTCGTTTTTTTCCGCTTTGGCCTCTATTTTTTGCATGATCGACGATATTGGGCCCTTCATATGGTTTTGTGGGTCGGTGGTATGCAGGGTCTCCGGGTCGGGCTGACGGACGCCGGTTTGCTTTTCTTTTTCTTTTCTGCCTTTTTCGAGATCTGTTTTGTGTGACATAACAAGAGATTTACCCTTATCAGGTGAAAAAATTGTGCCACGGGGGCCCGGCGCTCTTTTTAGGAGATATCAATATCATATTTATCCAGCAACCCCGTGATCCCGGCCGTCGAAAACCTTGCCTTTTTGATCTTGTTCTTTTCGGGATCGATGGAATAATTCACCGCGGTCCGGAAGTCGGCCTTTTCCAGTATCGTATGGTCGAAGGTCGCCCGGGCGAGATCGCAGTGATTGAAAATGGCAGAGGTCAGGTCAGATTCGGTGAAATCCGCTTCGTGTAAGGTGCAGCCTTTGAAATGGACTTTCTTCAGTTTGACCTGGTAAAAAGAGGAATGGTTCAGGGAACAGTGGTCAAACGTGACACTGAGGCCGAATGGATCGGCGTTTTCAAAATGCAGCCCCCACATTTTACAATCTTTGAAGGCCACGTCGCGGAAACAGGTTTTGGCCAGGTTGACTAAACTGAGGTCGCAATCGCTGAAGGTGCAGTCGATGAAGAGGATCGTGGAGAGATCTGTGCCGGAAAGTATGCATTTTGCATACTTGCAATTCTCGTATTCTCCTTTTTCCAGGGGCGCCTCCCGGAAGTCTTTTTTTTCGAAAGTGGTGTCGGTGAAGAGGATCATTCCGTAAATTAGTGAATATGTTCAAAAACTACCTCAAAGTCGCCTTCCGGGCACTCCGGCAGAATAAGTCCTTCTCCGGCCTGAACATCCTGGGCCTGTCCCTGGGGATTTCCTGCAGCGTGTTGATTTTCCTGTGGGTACAGGACGAGCGGGGCGTGGATGGGTTTCACGCCCACAAGAGCGGGCTCTTTGTGCTGTATGAGCGGCAGGTCTCGCCTTCCACCGTAGATGCGGACTATGAAAACCCGGCATTGCTGGGCGATGAATTGAAAAAGACGATCCCGGAAGTGGGCGCGGCGGTGACGATAGACGGGGATGATGATTTTACGTTTCGGGGAAACGACAAGACGATTAAGGCAAAAGGGGGATATGCGGGGGCCGATTTCTTTAGGATGTTTAGTTTTCCGTTGCTGGGTGGGAATGCGGCCAGCGCCCTGAGCGGCCCGGCGGATATCGCTATCTCCAACACCCTGGCCCGTAAATTATTCGGCTCGGCCACCGCCGCTATGGGCCAAACCGTCCGCCGCGACCTGCAAAATCAATGGAAAAATTTCACGGTCAAGGCGGTATTCGACGATATGCAGGCCAACTCATCGCTACAGTTTGAGTTCCTCATCAACTGGCAGGCCTTCTATGCTGAACATACCTGGATGCAAAGATGGGACAACTCCGGCCCGATGACTGTCGTCCTGCTGCAACCTAACGCGGACCCCGCCAGGGTAGCCGTCAAGCTGCGACATTTTCTCGACAAATATGACACCAAGCCTATCCCTGGCTATCACGTGGAACTCGGAATGCAGCCCTTTGACGAGATGTACCTGCACGGCAACTTCAAAAACGGGGATCTCAGCGGCGGTCGCATCGAATACGTCAGACTATTCACCCTCGTCGCGATCTTCCTCCTCCTCATCGCCTGTATCAATTATATGAACCTCACGACGGCACGGTCACTACGCCGGGCCCGGGAAATCGGTGTCCGCAAAGTCATCGGCGCCACCAAGGGCTCATTGATCGGCCAGTTCCTGGGCGAGGCTGTCCTGCTGGCGATACTGGCGATGGCTATCGCGCTGATCGCCGTATGGCTGTTGCTTCCGGCCTTCAATTCCATTACGGGCAAACAAATCCTGCTGCCGTTCACCAACGGCCTATTCTGGCTGGAGAGCGCAGGGCTGACTCTGCTGATCGGCTGTCTGGCCGGCAGCTATCCCGCTCTGTATCTATCCTCGTTCCGCCCTATAGCCGTGTTGAAGTCTGCCATGAGGACGGGAATGGGAGCGGTACTGTTCAGGAAGGGTCTGGTCGTTTTTCAATTCGCTCTGTCGATTTTGCTGATCATTGGCACCATCGTGGTCACCCGGCAGGTGACCTATATTCAAACGATGAACCTGGGCTATGACCGGGAGGCCCTGCTGTCTATTCCGATAGAGGGGGATTTGGTAACCCAATACGCCGTATTCAAGCAACAGGCGCTGCACGTCCCGGGCGTTCAGCAGGTCACCTGCATGTCGGAGCCGCCGACGGATATCGACAACGGTACTGTCTCTGTCGAGTGGGCAGGTAAACCCACTAATTTCCAGCCTTCCTTTTCCTATGCCGTAGTGGGATATGATTTCATGCCAACGATGAAGGCGCAGCTGCTGTCGGGACGGGACTTCTCGCCCGCCTTTCCGACGGATACGACGGGCTTTATCATCAACCAGGAGGCTGCCGGCCTGATGGGCATGCGGGACCCCGTCGGCCATGAACTGAACATGTGGGACCGCAAGGGAAAGATCATCGGCGTCATCAACAATTTCCATTTCGGATCGGTACATGACCCGATCAAGCCGCTGATCCTGCTGTTTAAGCACCAGATCGATGACGGGCATATTTTGGTGCGCACCAACCCGGGCCAAACCGCCCAGGCGCTCGCCGGACTGGAACAGCTTAGCCGGCAACTCAATCCCGCCTTTCCTTTTACTTACCAATTTTCCGACGATGCCTATCAGCGACTATACAAGAGCGAGACTGTGATCGGTACGCTGAGCCATTATTTTGCCTTCCTGGCGATCCTCATTTCCTGTCTGGGTTTGCTGGGCCTTGCCATCTTCACGGCGGAACAACGTACCAAAGAGATCGGCATCCGCAAAGTGCTGGGGGCGTCTATCGCCAGTGTGCTGCTGCTGGTATCGAGAGAATTCCTGGCGCTGGTCGGTGTAGCCTTTTTGATAGCGACGCCGCTGGCGTGGTGGGGCATGCATCAATGGCTGCAGGAGTTTGCCTATCGCACGCCTGTCAGCTGGTGGATCTTTCCCCTGGCCGGTGCGGCAGCCCTGCTCATCGCCGTGCTGACCATCAGCTGGCAGACCGCGAGAGCCGCCACCGCTAATCCTATTGATAGTTTGAGGACTGAATAGCTTAAAACAATCTTCTATGTTCAGAAATTATTTGCGCATCGCCCTGCGCGGCCTGATCCGCAACCGGTTCTCCTCCGCTCTCAACATCGGCGGCCTTGCCATCGGTATGGCCGTGGCCATCCTCATAGGTCTTTGGATTGTTGACGAAGTCTCCTATAACAGGAATTTCCCCAACCACGACCGCATCGCTGCCGTCCTTCAGAACCAGAACCTCAGCGGCGGCGTCGAGACCTGGTGGGGCCAGGCGATGCAGCTGGCGCCTGCCCTGCGAAAGGAATACGGCAATCATTTCAAATATGTGATCACCGGTACAGGCGGCAACCATTCAGGCATCAGCTATGGGGACAAGAAGATCAAACCCACCGGCGGGTTCTATGACCCAGAGGTCATCGACATGCTGTCCCTGCATATGCTGAGAGGTAATGACAAATCCCTCGAAGACCCCAGCGCCATCATCCTGAGTGAGTCGACGGCAAAAGAGCTCTTTGGCAACGAAGACCCGATGGGAAAGACGGTCAAACTGGACTTTACCAAACCCGTCAAGGTTACGGGCGTGTATGCCGATCTCCCGGAAAACTGCGACTGGTCGAATAACCATTTTATGGGCTCGTTCCAATGGCTCGTCAACACGGAAGGTTATGCCGGACCCAACGGACCAGGATGGGGCAACAGCTGGTTCGGTACCTATGTCATGGTCAATGACAAGGCGGACATGGCCGCGGCCTCGCGTGCCATCAAGGACGTCAAGTATCGCCACAGCGAGGGCGACCGTCGGTTCAAGCCCGAACTTTTCCTGCATCCCCTGGACCGCTGGCATCCNNCTGCTGGCTTGTATCAATTTTATGAACCTCAGCACGGCGCGCAGTGAAAAACGGGCGAAGGAGGTCGGCATCCGCAAGGCTATTGGCAGTGTGCGCGGGCAGATCGTGCGGCAGTTCTTTGTTGAGAGCGTCCTGATTGCTGCCTGCTCATTCGTGCTGGCTATCGTCGTCGCCCAGCTGCTGCTGCCCTTCTTTAATGACCTGGCGAATAAGCAGATGTCGATCCCCTGGGGCAGCCCTTTATTCTGGGGGGCAGGTCTGTTGTTTACGTTGCTTACGGGTTTGCTCGCCGGCAGCTATCCTGCGCTTTATCTCTCTTCCTTCCGGCCCGTCAAAGTGCTTAAAGGGACCTTCCGTGTGGGGCGACTGGCTATGATGCCGCGTAAGGCATTGGTGGTGGTTCAATTCACCGTCTCCGTGATCCTCATCATCGGTACGGTCACCATCTTCCACCAAATACAGTATGTCAAGGACAGACCCGTAGGCTATACCCGGGAAGGATTGTTAATGGTTTCGATCCAATCCTCCAATGTCAACGATCACCTGGACATTATCAGCCAGGAGCTTAAACAGACGGGACTCGTCCGGGAGGTCAGCGCTTCCCAAAGCGACGCCACCAATACCTGGGTCAACAATATGGGTTTTCAATGGCGGGGGAAGGACCCTGCCCTGCAGGAAAGCTTTACCACGAACGGCGTTACCCCCGATTTCGGTAAGACAACAGGCTGGGTGATATCCCAGGGCCGCGACTTTTCCGCCGATCTCGCCACGGATTCCGGCGCCTTTATTGTGAATGAAACGGCAGTAAAATATATGGGCCTTCAACATCCCATCGGGGAAGCCGTCAAATGGGGCGACGACGGCAAGTATACCATCATCGGCGTCGTCAAGGACATGATCACCCAGAACCCTGACCAGCCCATTCCCCCCATGATCTTCTTCCTCGGCAAGGCCAAATGGATGCATACCGTGAATATCCGGCTCGATCCATCGGTCGGCATGACGAGGTCACTGGCCGCGATTCAGTCCATCTTTAAGAAATATGATCCCGAGAACAGTGTCGAGTATCGTTTTGCCGATCAGGAATATGCCAGGAAGTTCGAAGACGGTGAGCGGGTGGGACGGCTGGCCGGCGGGTTTACCATCCTCGCCATTCTCATCAGCTGCCTGGGACTGCTGGGTCTTTCTGCCTTTGTAGCGGAACAGCGGACGCGGGAGATCGGGGTGCGTAAGGTCCTTGGCGCCAGCGTCCTACATCTCTGGAGCCTCCTGTCGCAGGAGTTCGTCATGCTGGTAAGCCTTTCGCTGATCATCGGCGGCCCTATCGCGTTCTGGATCATGCATGGCTGGCTGCAGAACTATGCCTATCACGCGACGTTGTCCTGGTGGATCTTCGCGCTCGCCGGGGGCGGCGCCATCGCGCTGACCTTACTGACCGTGAGCTGGCAGGCCATCAGGGCCGCTATGGCCAATCCGGTGAACAGTTTGAGGGCCGAATAGGGAGCCGCGGAGCGTTTCGGTGGCTTTATCCCCGGTTTAAGAAGATTTCGCGGATAGACTGGTCCCAATGCTGCTTGGCTTTTGCCTGGTCGGCTGTACCACGGTCAAAGTCCCAGAACCGGGCTTCAGGTGAAGCGCAGTGATAGGTGATTTCGCTATTCCCATAGTCGGTGGCGTACATCTGGCAACCACAAACGGCGCACACCAGTGCGCTGGAAGTGGACGGGGCTTGCCCTGTAGATTCTTGTAGAGATTGCATTTTTAAAATAGTTAAAGGGTCTACGGTTATAAACGAAACTTAAGGGTATGGCAAGCAACCTCTAACTCAATCATTTACATAAAAAGCGTACAAATTTAATTATTTTTCGCCGTTCTTCCAAGACCCGGCAGAGTCCCCCGGTGGCCTCGGGGCCGTCTACTCCACCAGCACTTTTTGCACCAGCACCTGCACCCCTGCCCCATTAAAAAGCCGCAGAACGTATACGCCCGGCTGGCACCCTCCTATATTCATCGAAAAATCCTCATCATAGGCCTGCTGGTCCAGCACCATCTGCCCGGTTATCGTCATCAATTGCGCCCGCCAGGGCATGCGCTCTCCGCTGCCCCCCGCCACGTACAGCATGCCGTGAGCCGGGTTGGGGTGAACGGTAGGTGGCGGAATGGGGACAGCCCATGGCTGCGGCGGCGTCTTATATACGCTGTCAGGCAGCGCCAGCGTCGTCAGATACACCATCCGGAGGATAAACCCCGTGGCGGGGGATGCCACCGAGTTACCGATCGTCCCGGTGGAGCCCAGGGTACAGCAGGAATTGTCCACCGCCACGAACAGGGTATCTCCCGTCGGCGCCACGGTGATATTGCGCAGCCGGTAACCGGCCAGGTAATGCAGGGTATCATAAGGATTGACGGTGCTGTCCACGCTGAGCCCGTCGGACTTAAGCTTCAGCCGCCAAAGGCCGTTCTTCAGGGAAGTGATCAGCAGGGAATAATTCCAGCCCGGAACGGCGCTTTGCCCATAAAAGGCTATCGAGGTCGGGGCGACGGTAGGCCAGTTCATGTTGGCGCTGGGGTATGTCTTGGCGACATAGTCGTTTTGCGCCCGGGTCCAGTTGTAATAGGAGAAGATGGGGTCCGCCAATGTCGTCTTTGTCGTATCGCAAAAACCGGTCTCGCTGATCACCGCCTGACCGGCAAGGTAGAGGGAATCCCCCGCCACCGAGGTATAGTTATCGTCGCAGAGCCCGGCGACCTTGGGCCAGCCGTAATTCGTATGCGGAGTGATGATATTCACCTCATCGTCCGACTTGTCGCCATGTTCGCTGCTGTAAAGGATGTACGAACTGCCGCCGTTGACCGATCCGAAAGCCAGGCCCTGCGGGTTGCGGTGCCCGAAGGAATAGATAGGGTTCTTCGCCGAAGCGGCGGCGCCGGCCGGAAAAGGGTTATCCGCCGGTATCCATTCCTGCGGCCCCGAAGGTTGACTAAGATCGGGCTCGGTATTCAGGCGCAGGATCTTGCCCTCTATGATGGTGGTATCCTGGGCATGTTCGGCCCGGCAGATATTGGCCAACTGGCCCGCACCCATGTCCCCGATGGTATAATACAGGTGATAGTTGCCATCGCTCTCCGGCAGGGGGCTGATCCTCAATCGGCCGGAATTATGGTCGTTGCTGCCATCGAGGCCGGTGATCACCGTATCCATTGGGGTTAGTATGCCGTTATTGTAACTGAAGCGGACGATCTGTGTATTATAGCTGCAGCGGGCGCCGCTGGTGCTACCGGCGCAAGTCGAACAGCCTATCAGATGGTATACATAGGCGATATACACCCAGGGCTTCCCCGAATAGAANNTTAGCGGCGGTAAAGTCTTTCATGCTATTCATGTCCAGCACCACCCTGGCGCCCTTATTGCCGGGATGGATCTTCCAGACCTTGTAGTCATGAGAAGCCGTCACCCATAAAGAATCGTCCGGGCCATAGACGACTTCCCAGGGCGATGTCATGCCTGTCGAACCGGTGGCCGGATACAATGTATCGATCTTAAAAGACTGGTTGTACCAGGTGACCGTGGATTGGGCAAACAGTGAAAAAGGCAAGGATAAGCACAGGCAGGCGAACAGGCCAAAGAGGTAAGTTTGTCTGTTTTTCATGGATCGGATTGTCAGTGCTGAGGTCAAAATCAGCCTTTGACAAAATAATAAAGAATTATTTAGATCTGGAATAGTAGATTCCCTCTAAACCAATGTAATAATACGCTTGCGTCCTATCAAAATAGGAGGTACTTTTATGTGATTGTTTCCCCGTATCTTAATGGTACACGGTTACAATCGGGATCACAGATCCCACTAATCCGATAACCCTTGAAAATGGACTTGTGTCTATGAAAACAACTTTACCCGATTATTCGGCCTTGTGCAGGATAGGAGGTACGTTCTTGCTGCTACTGCTGTTTCAGGGCTTTGCATTCTCCCAGGCCACTGCGCCGCTGAAGTTCGGCAACAGCTATGTCAACCTCTCCAAAAAGACGGTCGGCGGTCCTGTACAGCCCGGTGATACTTTAGAGATCCGCACTAATTTCTACGTGAACAAGACCTATAACGGGGCCGGCGATATTTACAAGGTCCGTTATCTCGACAATTTACCAACCAATACGACCATTCTTCCCAATGACTCACTTCGGCTGATCACTAACGAAGGAGTGACCTTTCGGAAATACACCTATGCCTCAGGCGATGATGACGGCACCTTTAGTGTAACAACGGCGCTGCCCGGTGATTATCAGATCCGTATTAATATGGGGAGTGCCGCCACTCCACCGGCGGGTGTCGATCCCATGGGCACTGCCAACATCACCGGCGCCAGCACCCTGCAGGCGGGCGTTAGCAAGCCGCTCTTCAGCGCAGGCTCTATTTTTTGTACTGCGTTCCGCGTCGTCGTGACAGGCAGCTATGGCGATACGATTACGCTGGGAGCAGGAGAGGTCCGTTATAAGCTGATCAACAATAATGGGGCAGCAGATACGGTGCTGGCCTCTACGCAGTATCAGATCCTGATCTCCGCCCCGACCACGTTGTGTTCCAGTACCACGAGCACCAACTTCGCAGCGGAAATCGGCGGTACTTTCGGGTCGGGCATTGGGCTTAACCGCAGCACAGGTCCTGCCTTCCCGATACCTAACTATACCTACCTGCCTGCTTCCAGCCCCACCATATCCATCAACGACGGCTATTACGCCATCGTCAATAATACCAGTCCGACGAGCAGCACTACTGTGAATGCCGACTACGCGCCTAATTGCGGCAGCCTGGCTAATACCAACCCACTGTCCTGCTACAACCGCGAGTTCGGCGGCTTTTGGTACATCGGTGGTGACCATACCGGGACCACTACGGCCGCAGGCAATGCGCCCGTGAGCGCTACCCAAACCGGTGGTTATATGCTGGTCGTGAATGCCGACCTCGCTACCAGCGAGGCCTATCGCCAGGTTATCAGCGGTCTCTGTCCCAATACTTATTACCAGTTCTCCGCCTGGATCAAAAATATTTGTCCCAATTGCGGCATCGACTCCAATGGCGTCGCCGAGTACACGCCCGGGGTATTACCCAATCTGACGCTGGTGATAGACAGCATCGACCGGATATCTACCGGCAACCTGGATACCCTCGGCTGGCAGCAACGGGGATTTACTTTCCTTACCGGCCCTACCCAGACCTCTATCACCATTTCTATCCGTAATAATGCGTGCGGAGGCGGGGGTAATGACTGGGCATTGGACGATATCACCCTGGCCACCTGTCCGCCTAACCTGACGCTGACACCCGATAAACCGGATACGCTATGTTATGGCGCTATCGACCCGGTCACCTTTGCGATATCTTCTTACGTCAACAACTATACGGAATGGGAATTGCAAAAGAGCCTCGACAGCGGAGCGACCTGGGTGCTTGCCGGTGTCGATACCGCCAACCGGGCTGATACGGGTACCGTCGTACCGGTCTATAATGCCCTTACCGGTCTCTACCAGGATACCGTCACCCGATATTTCGAAGTGCCTGCCACCACCAGCGAGACGATCTATCGCATCATCGTGGCCAGCACCGTTTCCAACCTGACCACCACCGGCTGCTACTATACAACTTCTCAGCCCAAATATATTTATGGGGTCAACTGTATGATCGCCTTGCCGACCACTTTGTTGTCCTTCACCGGGCAACAGCAGAATGGCTATGGCAACCTGCAGTGGACGACGACCAATGAAGTGCCTGATCTGTTCTACGCCCTGCAGCGCAGTGATGATGGGGTACATTTTACGACCCTGACGACCATGCCGGCCTCGGCCCTGCCGGGACAGGACGGCTCATACCAGTTTACCGATCCTACACCGCTCTCCACCCAGACCTATTACCGGGTTGAGATGATGACTAACTCCATCTCCCGGTATAGCAACCTGGTCTTGCTGAGCGATAACAATATTCAGTTCGGGGTTCGTTCAGTCCTCAATCCTTTCGTCGATCAGATCAACATAGAATTGACTGCACCCAGTGACGGGACAGCGGTCATCAACCTTGTTGATCTGTACGGCCGTTATATCCGACGTACGCAGCAGCCGGTTACCCAGGGACTTAATACTCTGTCCTTCGGGGGATTGGGCGAACTGCCGGCGGCCACTTACATCCTGCAGATCCAGTACGGCGATCAGCAGGTCACGGAGAAGGTGGTGAAGGTCGGGAAGTGAGGCGGCGGCCCCCGGCAAGCTACGCTTGCCGGACATTATGAAAAAAGGGGGCGTCTACTTTTATCTTGAGGTGACCACTTTTTTATGCCTGTACGGCATCGACCTTGGCCGTGTTCGCCTCCAGCCCGGAGGATTCCTGTCCGGGCTCCTTGTGAAAGAATTTTTTCTGAAACAGGAGAATGGCGATGACACCGACGGAAATGGATGCATCGGCGATATTGAAAACCGGGCTGAAGAATTCAAAATCATCTCCGCCCACAAAAGGCATCCATTGCGGATAATGCGTCTTGATGATGGGGAAATACAGCATATCCACTACACGCCCATGCAGAAAGGTAGTATATCCCTGGTGGGGAAAGATCCTGGCCACATGGTCATAGCTGCTACGTTCGAAAATCAGCCCGTAGAACATGCTATCCAGCAGGTTGCCCAGCGCTCCGGCAAAGATCAGACCGGCACAGATGATAAATCCCGGATGATATTTCTTTTTGATGATCGTCTGAATATAATACACGCCGAAGACGACGGCGACCAGGCGGAAAAGGGTCAGCGCCATTTTGCCCCATGATCCACCGAATTTCCAGCCCCAGGCCATGCCTTCATTCTCCACGAAATAAATCTGTGCTTTATCTCCCAGCAGTTTGATTCCATTGTCATAAGGGGACACGGGATCGCGATAAAAATCTGCCGGATGACTGAGTGGCATGTGGGTCTTCACCCAGATTTTGAGGGACTGATCTGCAACAATGATCAGCAGCACTAATAAAAAAATGTTTCTTGCCTTCACTGCTAATAAGATTAGAGTCAAATATACTTAATACTCCCCACTCATGTATGGGGATTTCGCATTTGCTTAACACGCGGCAGTGTCGGTGCTGTGATAGATTTCGGCCCGCGCGCCGAACTTCGTCGGACCTGCTTAGAGCTTCGGCAAGGCTTCGTTCCTCGCCTTCCCTCGCTCGTACCCTTCGAGGCTCGGGTACCCTCCTCCTCGTTCCTGACCTTCGCTACGCTCGGTCATTCCTCAAAATAAATTCTCTTGACGCGCTGCGAGACGCCGGTGAGGATCTCATAGGGGATCGTCTGCGCCCAAACCGCTAACTGACTGACAGATAATTCCTTACCGAATACGATCACTTCGTCCCCTTCCCGTACCCCGGGAATACCGGTAATATCGATCATTGTCAGGTCCATGCTGATACTGCCGATCGTAGGCGCCAGCCGGTCTTTGATCCACATTTTGCCGGCTCCATTGCCCAGATTACGGGAATAGCCATCGGCATAGCCAATGCGGACAGTAGCAATGACCGTTCCCGGCGCTGCTATACCCCTGCGGTTATACCCAATGGTATCTCCTTCATGCAGGTGCTTGATCTGGGCGATCGTTGTTTTGAGGGTAGAGACTTCCCGGAGGCCGGAAAGCAGATGCGCACTGTCGATACCATAGAGGCCGATGCCCAGTCTTATCATATCCAGCTGCCACTGCGGATGTCGCACGATACCTGCTGAATTTGCCATATGCCGGATGAAGGAATAGCCCAGCGCCTTCTCCAGCCGGTCTGCCGCCGCCAGGTAGGCCGCACCTTGTCCGCGGGAAAAGGCATCCTGTTGAGCTTCTTCGCTGGCGGCAAAATGACTGAAAACACTCTGTACCTTAAAGGCCGACCCCGGCAGCACCTGGCACAATTCATCCCAGTCCGCCGCGGGAAAGCCCAGCCGGTTCATGCCTGTCTCCAACTCGATATGCACGGGAAAGGCCGGTATTCCTTCTTTCTTCAGCCAGTTATCAAAGATGCGCAATAGAGGGAAAGAATAGATGACCGGCTCGAGGTTATATTGTACCAGCGAATCGAAGGAGCTGGTCTCCGTATTCATGATCATGATGGGCATCCGGATGCCGCCCTTACGCAGGGCAACGCCTTCATCCGCATAAGCCACACCGAGATAATCCACGCCGTGAAATTGCAGCAGACTGGCGATCTCGAAACTGCCGCTCCCATAGGCGAATGCCTTGACCATCGCCATGACCTTAGTGGCGGGCTGCAACAGCTGACGGTAGGCGCGGAGATTCGCCGCCATCGCATTCAGATCGACTTCCATGACCGTTTGGTGGATCTGCTCGGTCAGCCATTTGTCTATCTCTTCGAATTCGAAGATGCGGGCGCCCTTGAGCAAGACAGTCTCATCATGGAAGTGCAGGCGGTGCAGGTCCTCCCGGAAAGCCGCCACGGCAGGATAATAAAACGTTTCTCCCCCGAACCATTCACCGATGACGGCGGCATGCCCGCTGATTGTCGTACCGATGCCGATCAGGCGGTCCACCTTTTTCTGCTGCAGGGCGCGCGCTACTTCGGCGTAGAGTTCCTGTGGCGGACGTCCGCTCTCCAATATATCCGACAGGATCACGGTGTGCCGGGCATGTTGTTGCTGTTGCGACAGGAAGTCCAGCGCGATGGCCAGGCTGCTGAGGTCTGCGCTATAGCTGTCGTTGATGACGCTGCAATGGTTTATGCCGGCCTTCAGTTCGAGCCGCATGGCAATCGGCGACAGCATCGCGATCCGCGCCGCGATCTTCTCAACCGGGACCTGCAGCCACAAACAGGCGGCCACACAATGCATCGCATTTTCGATGGAGGCATCGTCGGTGAAAGGAATGGGAAAGGTGACAGGATCGATGCTGATCGTGGCGTCTGGACCGGTTCCCCAGGTGAACAGCTGCGGCACATGAGTGCCTGCTCTTCCTTTCACCCAGCCATCGACCGCGTTCACGATGTCCGGCTGATCATTGCAATAGATCAGCACGTCCGCGCCTTCGAACAACTTCAGTTTCTCAGCCGCCTTCTGTGCCAGGCTGTCGAATCCCTCGCTATGCGCCTCGCCGATATTCGTAAAGATGCCGATGGTTGGGCGGATGATCGGTTCGAGCCGCGCCATCTCGCCGCGGCGGGAAATGCCGGCCTCGAAGATCGCCAGTTCATGGGCCGGTTCCAGCTGCCAGACGCTCAGCGGGACTCCAATCTGGGAATTATAGCTCTTGGGACTACGGACAATATGATAGTCTGCCGCCAGCAGTTGATTCAGCCATTCTTTTACGGTGGTCTTACCATTGCTGCCGGTGATGCCGATGACGGGAATGGAAAATTGCCGCCGGCGCCAGGCCGCCAGTGCCTGCAGGGCCTCAAGCGTGTCCGGTACGACGATGATGTTGGCGTCCGGCATGGTATCCGCTGCCTCGCCCTCCATCATAAAATTCCTCACCCCCCGCCGGTACAGCTCTTCCATAAAACGGCGTCCATCCCGCCGGGGCCCACGCAAGGCAATAAATAGTGATGTCGCCGGGAAGATCAGCCGCCGGCTGTCCAGCAACAGATGTTCGATGGCGTCGTCCGTGCGGAACTGCTGCCACTGGCCCTTGACGATATCTGCAATATCTCGGATGGGATATTTCATTGCTTGCTTCTACCCGAATATAATGAATAAAGAATGGACGTCGTAATGCAAAGGACGATGACGACCAGCGAGCCATACACGGGCAGGTATATATGGAAAATCTCCGCCAGCATTTTTAGCCCCAGCAGGATCAGCACGACCGCAATACCCTGCTGCAGATGGGTGAATCGGTCCACTGCCCCGCGCAACAGAAAGAACAGCGACCGCAGCCCCAGGACCGCGAAAATATTAGAGGTGTAAATAACGATCATATCCTGGGAGATGCCGAACACGGCAGGGATAGAATCCACCGCGAAGATGATGTCGGTGG
>PMUF01000189.1 GCA_003167015.1 Chitinophagaceae bacterium
CCGAGGTCTACCGCATCGACCATTATCTCGGCAAGGAGACCGTACAGAACATCCTCGCGTTTCGCTTCGGCAACGGCATCTTCGAGCCGCTGTGGAACCGCAGGTATATTAACCATGTGCAGATCACCGCGGCGGAATCGATCGGCGTCGAGGGACGCGGCGCGTACTATCAGGAAGCGGGCGCGCTTAGGGATATGATCCAGAACCATCTGCTGCAGCTCTTTTGTATCATTGCGATGGATTGTCCGAAGGCGTATGAGGCGGAGGCCATCCGGGATGAAAAGGTGAAGGTGCTAAAGCACGTCAAGCCATTGACGACCGAGTCGGTCTTCAAGAATGTGGTCCGGGGACAGTATACGGCCGGTGAGATCGATGGTCAGCCGCAGGTAGGTTACCGGCAGGAGGCGCAGGTGGCGCCCGATTCCGCGACCGAGACTTTTGTGGCTATGAAGCTCCTCGTCGACAGCGATCGGTGGAAAGGAGTTCCCTTTTTCTTACGGACAGGCAAGTCGATGACGCGTCAGTCCTCCGTCATCAGCATCCAGTTCAAGGAAACACCGCATAAGATATTCAAGGACGATATAGAGGCCAACAAACTGATCATCAGTGTCCAGCCGGAATTGGAAATCGGGTTGTTCTTCGAGAGCAAGGTGCCGGGGCTGCAAATGAAGCTGTTGCCTGTCGAAATGGATTTTATGTACAAGGATAATTACACGCATTCGCTGCCGGAGGCCTATGAGGCCTTATTGCTGGATGTGCTGCATGGGGAGGCTACATCGTTCATGCGGACCGACCAGATCGAATATGCATGGAAGGTGGTCATGCCCATCCTTAATGCATGGAAAAAATATCCGCGCAAGCAGCTGCAGTTCTACCCCGCGGGCAGTTGGGGGCCGGCTGCCGCGGACCGGTTGCTGAAGCCGTATGCGAAAGAGTGGTTCAAACTAACGCCCCGGACAGAGGTGAGTCAAAATACAGCCAGTATAGAATAGAGCGCTAGCGGATCACTTCGGGTATCGGCTCGCCGATGCTGCCGTCCGGTGTCTGGATATGCAAAAGCGCGGCCACGGTGGGGGTGATATCCGTCATCCGCACTTTACGATAGAGGACGCCGTGCCGGACACCCCATCCCATAAAGACCAGCGGAATATGAGTATCCTGGGGATTCCAGACGCCATGGGTTGTGCCTTTGTCGCTGCCGTCGAACCATCCCGGCGCCGGTATCAGCAGGATCTGACCGGATCGTTTGCGGTTATAGCCGTTGATGACCATTTCCTGCAAGGGCTGGGGTAAAGAGGCCTGGTTGATAGCTGCCATGTCAATGACATATTGAAGCCCCGGCTGTTGCTGCAGCCACACGATGGCAACCTTTTTCAGCGAATCCAATGACAGCGCCGACTGTTTTACCTTTGCCAGATTGAAGTTGACATAATAATTGGCGCCGGAAAGCACGAGGTCTTTGACGGCGAAGACGCTGCCGAGCGTATCGTTGAGTCCCTTGACTACATTGCGCATGCCGGTGAGGCCGGCGGGTATTTGATGAGCTTTGAGGAAATTGACGGAATGCGAGGCGCCATGATCGGCCGTGAGGAAGACGAGGTAGTTTCCTTTGCCTACCTTGCTGTCGAGGAAGGTGAAGAATCCTGCGAGGTCCTTATCGAGGCGGAGATAGACGTCTTCTACTTCGATGGAGTTCGGTCCATATTTATGGCCGACATAGTCTGTCGAGGCGCAATTGATGGTGAGGAAATCCGTCGCGTCGCGCTGACCGAGCGAATAGCCTTCCACGGCTGCCCGGGCGAAGTCCAGGGTCAGCGTATTACCGAAAGGAGAGCTGCGGATATTGTCATGGTCTTCTTTGTATGCGCGGGCGATGTCATGAGGAAAGACCGGCGCTGTCTCACCTTTAAATAATCCTTCCCAGGGGGTGTTGTCCGCGGTGCTGGAGATATAACTGTCAATAGGATAGAGCGTATTCCAGCCATTTGACACCAACTGGTCGGGTTCGTCCCGTTCGTTGAATTTTACTACCCAGTCAGGTAAAGAAGGCATGTACCAGGTGCTGGTGCTGAAGCAGCCTTTTACGTCGTCGAACCAGAAAGCGCCGGTAGGGGTATGTCCGGCCGGCAGGATAGAGGCGCGGTCTTTCAGGGAGACACCGACTACGCGCGACTGGAAATTCGTCGCGAGCATCAGTTCGTCGGTGATGGTGGTCGTCAGCAAATTACGCGGGGACATATTTCCGGCGGGGGATGTGCCGCCGACCGGCTGCACCGTGCTGTCTTCCGTGCAGTAGACGGATTTGCCGGAGGCCTGATCGATCCAGTCATTACCGGCGATGCCGTCGATGGCGGGTACCGACCCGGTAAAGATAGTGGTATGGCCGGGAGCCGTGAATGCGGGAAGATAATTAATAAAGGTATTTTCACAGGTAAAGCCCTCGTCCAACAGCCTGCGGAAGCCCCCGGACCCATAGCGGCTGTAATAACGGTAAAGGTAGTCCCAGCGCATCTGGTCTACGGCGATGCCGATGACAAGTTTGGGGCGGGGCAATGCCGGCTGGGCCACTGTGTGGACCGTCCAGATCGCCAAAAATAAATATATGAGGATCGAACGTTTCATGGTGTAAATTACGGTATAAAATCAAGCTACGATGTTACGCCATTTTTATCTATCGATTGCTATACTTGCCATGCTGACCGGCGTGGCCTTTACCGGCCAGGGGCCGTATTCCAACGGGGGATGGGTATCCCTCTTTAACGGCAAAGACCTTTCCGGCTGGGACACGTACCTGGCGCCGCCTACCGACAGCAACGGGCATCGGATCAGTGAACAGCCGATCGGACTCAACAACGATCCCCGACATGTTTTTACGGTGGTGTCAGATGGCGGGGAGAAGGTCATCCGCATCTCCGGTGACGGAACGGGGGCGGCGATCACCCAAAAAGATTATTCGGACTATCATCTTCAGCTCATGTTCCGATGGGGTGTGCTGAAGTGGGGTGCTAAAAGAAATAAGAAAAGGGATAGCGGCCTNNTACCGATGGGGGCGCCTGGTTGCGGTCGCATGAGTTCCAGGTGCAGGAAGGGGATGTCGGCGAATACTGGGGTTGTGCCGGCGGGATGGCGGATATTCCGGCCGTGAAGAGAGTGGACAGCGGATATGAGTATGACCCGGCCGGACAATTGTACACCTTTTCGGTGTATAATACCATGGGGCGTCATTGCTACAAGCGCGGCGATGCGGAGCATCCCACGGGGGAATGGAATACCCTGGACCTGTATTGCCATGGCGACACCAGCATGCACGTGGTCAATGGCCGGGTCATGATGGTGCTGTACCATCTTGCCCAATCGGATAACGGGAAAGTATCGCCTCTTACCAGGGGCAGGATACAACTGCAGTCGGAGGGGGCGGAAGTGTTTTATAAGCAGATAAAGATCCGGCCCATCGATCGGATACCGGAGGATCTTCTAAAATAAAACTATGGATTATAAAATGGAAGCCGCCAAGGAGGCGCTAAAATTAATCCGGCCCGGCAGCACTATCGGGTTCGGCGCAGGTTCCACCATGGCGAATCTTATCGGGCTGATCAAGGGGGATGAGGCGCTGGCTGCTTCTTTGATAACGCTGACCTCATCCTTTACGACGCGACGGCTGTTACAGCAGGAAGGTTTTGCGGTGCAGGAGATGGGTTGGGCAGACCATGTGGACCTTTACTTTGACGGCTGTGATCAGTTCGACCGGCGGCTGAGCGCCTTGAAGAGTGGGGGCGGCGTGCATACGACCGAAAAGGTGCTGGCTTCGATGGCGGAGGAGTTCATCATTGTCGGAGACTTCGCAAAACGCGTAGAGCGGCTGGAGCCTACCTATCCGCTGGTGCTGGAGGTGATACCCGAGGCACTGGCCTTTGTATCGGACCGGGTGAAAAGATTTTTTAATCCAGTCAGGTCCGAGTTGCGGCTTAGCAATAAGAAAGACGGAGCGGTCATTACCGAAAGAGGAAACTTCCTGATCGACTGCTGGTTCGACCCCTTTCCAGAGCCGGCGGTGATCAACGACCGGATGGCGGGGATTCCAGGGGTATTGGAGCATTCTTTATTTTATAATCTTGCGCAACGGGCGATCGTCGCGGGGCCTGACGGGATCCAATATTTCACGCGAAGCGGATATTAATTTATGATCATGACGAAACGGACCTATTTTACCTATGTTCTCATCTTAGGCAGTCTGACGGCGTTGGCTCCATTTTCCATCGACATGTATCTTCCGGGATTCGGGGAAATAGCCAGAAGCCTGGGGACTTCCGTAGCGAGGGTGGCGTTGTCGCTGTCCAGCTTTTTTATAGGGATTTCACTGGGGCAACTGTTGTATGGTCCCCTGCTGGACCGGTATGGCCGGAAGAAGCCGTTGTATGCCGGGCTGATCTTGTATCTCGTGGCCACCTTCGTGTGCATGCAGGCGAAGGATATGGATACGCTGATCATCTTACGCTTTATACAGGCGGTGGGCAGTTGTGCGGCTACGGTAGCAGCCATGGCGATGGTTCGGGATCTGTTCGGGGCGAAGGAAAGCGCCAGGGTCTTTTCGCTGCTGTTGCTGGTACTCGGCGCCTCGCCGATGATCGCGCCCACGGCCGGTGGGTATATCGTGGCGACCTGGGGTTGGCGGGTGATATTTCTCGTGCTGCTGATCCTGGGGGCGTTGATTTTTTTGATGACTATATTCTTTTTACCGGAGAGTTACCCGGCGGATAAAAATTTTTCTTTGAAGCCGCTGCCAATCCTGCGGAATTTTCGGTCGGTGCTGCGGGAGCCGCAGTTCGTTGTCTACATGCTGGTGTATGCCCTGGCTTTTGCCGGACTGTTTGCCTATGTTTCCGGGTCGCCGTTGGTCTTCATGGATGTGTTTCACGTCGATAAAAAAACCTATGGATGGATCTTTGCGGGGCTTTCGGTGGCATTCATCGGGCTGAGTCAGTTCAATGGTTTGTTGCTGCGGCGATATAGCAGCCAGCAGATCATTCGGGTGGCATTGACGGGGCAGGTGGTGGTTGCTCTCATCTTTTTGACCGGCAGTATAGCGGGATGGTATGGGCTGGGGTATACGATTGTCATGCTGTTTGCCTTTTTGGGCTGTCTGGGGTTTACCAATCCGAATGCGGCGGCGTTGGCGCTGGCGCCCTTCAGTAAAAATGCGGGCAGCGCTTCTGCGTTGCTGGGTGCTACGCAGATGGGGGTGGGGGCGTTGGCGTCGGTGGGGGTGAGTGTGTGGAGTAATGGGACGGCGACGCCGATGGTGGCGATCATTGCGGTGACGTCGGTGCTGGCGTTGGGGGTGTTGGTAGTGGGGTTCAGGGCAGCCGGGCGACGAGAGTTTCGGGAGAGTATTTGAGAACGCGGTAGATCAACTTCCATTTCCAGCCGGGGACGATGACGAAACTTTTTCCGGCGTTGACGACGGCGTGGGCGACGAAGGAAGGTTCCAGCAGCAGGGATTCCGGGAGATCGAGGCCGGCGGTCAGTTTGCTGCGGATGTAGCCGGCTACGATGGCATTGACGATTACGCGGCGGGGGAAAAGAAATTGGCGTAATCCGGCGAGGTATTGGGTAAAGGCAGACTTGGTGCTGCCATAGATGAAATTGCTTTTTCTTCCGCGGACGCCGGACAGCGAGGAGAGGCCGACAATCCTTTCGAGATGATCGTTATCCTTGTCCATGACGATGCGATTCAGGATAGAGACGGCGCCGGCATATAAGACCTGGATCATGCGGTAACTTCCCTCCCAATCCACCAGGGCCTGATCATTGGTGACCTGGAAACCGGCGGCATAGAGGACGATGTGCGGTTTCGCCGGGAGTTTGTGATAGAATTCCTCGTGCGTGTCGAAGGCAGTGGCGTCGAAATACCGGATATCAATGTCAGCCGATGCGATGCCATTGCCGGCGGCAAAGGACTGCAACTCGCCCGTGCTACGCGAGGCGGCGATGACCTTGTACCCCTTTTTAATGTATAATTTAATGGCTTCTTTCGCCACATCCGAATTGGCGCCGAGGACCAGGACTGTTTTGCCGGTTTGTTTATCCATGGCTCAAAACTAGGGACAAACTGCTACCTTTGCGGAAAATATTGTTATGGGTATTGCAGATAAACTATTCAATATGAAAAATGAAAAGGCGGCGGCCAATCTGAAGGCCGGCCAGGATTTTTTAGAGGCCAACAAGAGCAAGCCGGGTATCGTTACCCTACCGAGCGGATTGCAATACGAGGTGCTGACGGAAGGGACAGGTAATAAACCATTGGCAACGAATCAGGTCACCTGCCATTATCATGGTACGCTGATCGACGGCACGGTATTCGACAGTTCTGTTCGTCGCGGGCAACCGGCTACCTTTCCGCTCAATGCGGTGATCAAAGGCTGGACGGAAGGGCTGCAACTGATGCCGGCCGGAAGCAAGTGGCGTTTTTTTATTCCGCCGAACCTGGGATATGGGGACCGGCAGGTCAGCGCACAGATAGGGCCTAACAGCACGCTGATCTTCGAAGTGGAATTGCTGTCATTCAGCTGATACGATTCCCGCGGGGGTGCCGCGATTTATCAGCCGATACGCGTAAAGAGGTTCATCGCATCGTATACGACTACTTTCGCCCAGAGATGGCTGCAGTTCTTCACGAATTCCAGGTGAAGGGGATGTTGCTGATAGTTGGCCTGGCCGCTGAGGTCGTTGAAGAACATGAGCTCGGACACCTGCCAGGAGGCGTCGACGACGTCTCTTTTTTCCGTGTCAGCCAGTACGCCGACATATAATTCCTTAATAAGGGGGATACCTGCGAGCGTCTTCAGACCGGCTACCAGTGCATTGCGGTCATCTACAGATGAAGGGTTCTTCAGCCAGAAAAATACATGATGTACTATAGGCGGCCGTTCTGTTGTGGGTGTCATGATCATACCGGGGGTTGCGGTCAGGAGAGCGCCGGCGGCGGCTGCTCCCTGCCCAATGAAGGTTCTTCTGTTCGATCGTTTCATACAAGGACAATTTATAAAGATGGCCTCTAAGGTAGCATGAATTTGAAAATAATTTATCTTTCTGTAAATTATATGGCTGTATGAAACAGAGACTGTCTTTTTGGCGCTACTTATTACCCATCTTATTTTTCTTTCGTGCCGGCGCGCAGACGATAGAGACCCGGGGCACGGGCGCCCAGACCATCGAGACCGGGGCCACGGCAGACCCTTCGGTGGATTATATGCGCCTGGCCCGTATCGACACGGTGGTGAAGGGATATATCGACAAGGGGTGGATCAATGGGGTCGTGACGCTGGTGATCCATGACCATCATGTGGTGCAGTATAAGGGCTATGGCTGGTCTANNGCCTCGCAGACGAAAGCGGTCATCAGCGTTGGCATTATGCAGCTGTTCGAGCAGGGGAAGTTTTACCTGGATGAGCCGGTAGCAGATTTTCTGCCTGCTTTCAGTGATATGACCGTACTGGACAAATACAATGCTGCCGATACCACGTATACGACTGTCCCCGCCAAAAGAAAGATCACCTTCCGGGACCTGTTGACGCATACTTCCGGCCTGGACTATCCGGGTATCGGCACCCCTTCGATGCAAGCCATCTATGCGAAGGCGCATATTCCCGTCGGGCTGGGTGTTATCGATTACGACCTGAAAGAAAGGATGGAGGCGCTGGCGAAGCTGCCGCTGGTGCATCAGCCCGGTGAGAAATGGACCTATGGGCTGAATGTCGATCTGCTGGGCTGCCTGGTGGAGGTTATCAG
>PMUF01000484.1 GCA_003167015.1 Chitinophagaceae bacterium
CCTTTCCGCTGCTGGTATCGATCTTCAGGATATAATTGGTCTGCCATTGGTTGGCATAGAGGTAGCCTTTGATCAATTCCAACTCGTTTATATTGCTGACGGGGCCGTTATTGTCGGTAACGCCCAACACCTTGACCAGCCGGAAGGTATTGGGATCGAGGTAGCTGATATTGCTGGTGCCGTCACTCATGATGAGCTGAGCGCCGTTGGTGGTCATACCCCAGCCTTCTTTGGAGGGAAAGGTGAATTCGCCCAGCTTCTGAAAAGTTTTGGCGTCATAGATGAAGCCGACTTTCGTCGTATAGGTCAACTGGTAAACTTTTCCATTGAGAAAGACGATGCCTTCACCAAAGTATTTTTTCCGGTCAATTTCGACCTTGGTATGGATCTTCCCGGTAGTGGAGTCCACTATGCCAAACTGGGACCGGCGGTCATCGGGCATGTTGTTGTCCGTCCCCGTGGATTCATACAACTGACCATCATGGAACAGCAATCCTTCGGTGTAGGCGGAGGTATCATGCGGCAACTCTTTCATAACCGTATAGCTGATCAGCGGGGGGGTGTTGTCGGCTGCTGTTGTTGTTGTGTCCGTATCGGCTTTACGGTCGGACTGGTTACAAGCGGACAATAGGCTCAGGATCAGCACAAAAGGGATCAGTCTGTTCATACATAGCTATATAGGGAAGCAAATATAGGCTTCAAACGCCTGCGGCGGAGAGCGGTGGGGGTAAAATTTGTCCTAAATATTTGCATTTATCACGAAAAATGGGTTGTTTTACAGTCGCTTACCCGGAATCCTTTCTTTCGGACCGGGTGTTGTTCTCCACTTTTTTATCTTCATATCCTTCCGATCGACCCGATCCAAATCTGCTGAAATACCGCTGTAAAATGTGCTGAAAAGGCGTCATTCAAAATTTAACGCCTTTCCAGCAAACATCTAAAGTCCGTCCTATCGGACAAGCCGCTTCCAGCGGCTTTAAAGCTGGTATCATGAAATATTGTTTATCCGCCCTTTTCTTACTAATAACGATCGCCGGCCTGGCGCAAACGCAATGCAGGTCATTCGAGTACCGGCAGCAGCAGTTGAAGGCCAACCCAATGCTGGCGCAGACCGTTGCCACTATCGAGCAATTCACTTCCCGGCAGTTGAGCCAGCGCCCTGTGGCCGTCACCGGAGGAACGTCAGGCGGCACATCGTCCTCGTCCGGGGCTGCATCCGGCGGCACTCCTTCTTTGATCACTATACCCGTCGTCGTGCATATCCTGTACAACACCAATGCAGAGAATATCAGTGATGCGCAGGTGCAATCTCAGATCGACGTATTGAATGCGGACTATCAGAAGCAAAACTCGGATACGGCGGAGATTCCGTCTTATTACCGTTCACTGGCAACCAATTGCGGATTCCGCTTTGGTCTGGCATTGGCAGACACTAACGGGCAGGCCACGACGGGTATTATCCATAAATACACGACTAACAGCTATTTTACCATTAACGATGATATCAAGTCCTCGGCTACGGGGGGTGATGACGGGTGGGACCGGGACCGGTACCTGAATATCTGGGTCGGTAACTTTACCGGTAGCTTACTGGGTTATTCCAGCGTGGTCGGTGGGGCTAAGGCGACGGATGGGGTAGT
The DNA here is from genome assembly GCA_003167015.1 of Chitinophagaceae bacterium. Taxonomy (GTDB): domain Bacteria; phylum Bacteroidota; class Bacteroidia; order Chitinophagales; family Chitinophagaceae; genus Puia. The sequence continues at coordinate 1,641 of PMUF01000484.1, forward strand.
GGTGCTGTATACTGCTTTCGGTACAGTGGGTACGGCGACGGCGCCTTTCAACCTGGGCCGGACGGCGGTCCACGAGGTCGGCCACTGGCTGAATATGATCCATACATGGGGTGACGACAGCTGCGGTACCGATCTGGTAGCGGATACGCCGCCTCAGCAGGGACCAACCTACGGCGATCCGAGCGGGATCATCCTCTCCTGCGGAAATACGCCGTATGGGAACCTGTACCAGGATTATATGGACTTTACCGATGATATCGGCATGCACCTCTTCACGAATGGACAGAAGGCCCGGATGCTTACCTTGTTTGCGCCGGGCGGGTTTCGCTATGCATTGCTGGCTGACACTGTGCCGGTGGACACGGCGACGGACGCTGTTTCGGTTGCTGCTACGGAGAGTTCTGCATCCGCTATGACGATCTATCCGAATCCTGCCGTCAGTCTCGTGACGGTACAGTTGACCGATCCTGCCTGCCTGGGTGGGTTGCTGGATGTATATAATCAACTAGGGCAAAAGATAATGAGCGTGCGGGTGACGACGCTGACGTTACAACTGGATGTCGCCGGACTGGCGGGTGGCATTTATTTTATCAGGGCGAGCGACGGGAAGAAGGGCGCGGTGGGGAAACTGATCAGGATATAGTTGCGGTAGGTTCATGGCAGGTGAGAGGTGTTGTCGACCGAGAAGATGCGAACGGAATCAGCATAGCCCGCTGTGACCAGGAACTGTCGCATCTTTCCTTTCAGGCTTATCATACAGCGGGTGTCGCCGGGAATATATAGCCCGGTATGGTCATAAGGAAGGGCGGTAAAGGCGCCGGTGTTGCCGGCGGTCAGCACCGTACCCATCGAGGCATCCAGCGGTCCCATCTGTGCACGAAGTGGGTATAGGTTGCCTGCCAGGACGAGGCTGGTCCGGCCGTCGATCACTTCCGGAACGATACCGCCTACCATGCTGATCTGGGCTTCATTGGGCAGGGGATGGATGGTCCAGTGGTGTCCTCCGTCGTTGTGCAGATAGCAGGATTGGAGGATATGGATCTGGCTGATGCTGGCCGAGGTAAGCTGTTCCGGAGTCAGCACATCTTCGATCTGCGCGTCGGCATAGTTTGCATAGCGGCCAAATTTCTTCTGTTTGGCAGGCAGTTGTCGCAGCAGCTCGTCACGTGAAGCATAGGGATAGCTTTTACCCTGGATATAATAGGTAAGGAGCGCGTCGAAGGTTCCATGCCCGCTGAAGTCCCCATAATACATCTGCAAGGGTTGCTGGTCGGTGGCCTTGAATTGCGTATTGGTGCCGAAGTTGCCGATCACCAGGTCGGTATCGCCGTCATGGTCGATGTCTATGGGAAGCAGGCAGGTCCACCAACCCTGCGATCGGGCGAGGCCGTAAGCGGCTGTCTGGTCGGAGAGATGACCCTGATGGTTGATCATGACGGTGACGGGCATAAAACAGCCTACGATGACCAGGTCTGGCCAACCGTCCTTATTCACATCCATCCAGCAGGCATCCGACACCATCCCGGGTCGGTTCAGGACGCTATCCTGTTGTGAGGCATCTTTTTCGAAGCGGATATGTCCGGGGCGGCTGATGTTTTTCAGCAGCATGCTGACGGGGGGACGGGGAAAAAAGCCGGGATCGAGCTTGCCGCCGACGAAAAGGTCAGGCAGTCCGTCCCTGTTGTAATCGGCAGCCTTTACGCAGCTGCCGCTGATGGTTTCTGCGGGCAGGGCATCGGGCACGAGCGTGAAATGACCATGGCCGTCATTTTCGAATAACCTGTCCTGGTAGTTATGGCTGCCGGAGAGATAGTCGGCGCCTCCGCTGACTATATAGAGATCCTGGTCTCCGTCTCCGTCCGCATCGAAGAAGAGCGCGGCGGTACAGGTATGGTTTTTATCCTGGTTCCAGGGTTGTGAATCGGCCAACCGGAACCGGCCGTCGGGGGTCTGCAGATAGAGGCGGGATTCCTGGCCTGCGCTGCCGCCGATAAAGAGGTCTTCGAGCCCGTCGCCGTTGACATCTCCTTTGGCCAGACAGGGGCCTACTTTAGAGACCTGGTAGGGCAGCAGGGGCGTTATTTTGAAATCTACCCAGTCGGAGCCCTTCTGGGCATATTCAATACCGGAGGTTGCGGTGACGTCTTTGAAAATTTTTCCGGGGGCGGGGTGGACGGGGGACTGCGGGGTGGATGTGTTTGCGGCAGGCGGCGTCGCGGAGGGGGGTGGCGCGGCGGCGAGCGTATTTGCGGGAAGCTTGGTGGCATCGGATTCATGGACAACCAGCAAAGTATCCGACCGCAGTGGACCTATGATGGATTGTGATCCGCGGGGCCATTGGACGACAACAGACCGGATCACGGTATCGGTTCCGCAACCGAAATGCATAACCGGATCGACGGAAGACTGGAAACCCCGGGTAAGGTATTGTTCCTGCAACTGCCGACCATGATCCGTGGTGACATATACTTTAGCACCGATGCCCTGGGTATTCGGGCGGTTCCCTACGAGGCGGAGACGCAGGAAGTGGCCTTTATGCTGTTCGGAGGCGTTATTGCGGTAGATGATGGGTACGTCATCCAGGGTGTTGATGACGAGGTCGAGATCTCCGTCATTGTCCAGATCCGCATAGGCAGAACCGTTACTAACGGTTTGCCGGGTGAGCCCCCATTCATCGTTCATATTGGTGAAGCTAAGGTCATGGTTGTTTCGGAAGAGGTAGTTGGTGGTTTTGGTGGAAGGCATATCTCTCACGAGTTTCCACATTTCAAATTTATCCCCGGATTTTTCGGCCTGGCCTACGGTATACCCGGAGGTATATTTTACGAAATCCATGTTGGTGATATCGCGGAGAATGCCGTTGGAAATGAAAAGGTCTTTCCATCCGTCATTGTCGAAGTCTGCGAAGAGAGGAGCCCAGCTCCAGTCGGTATTCGACATGCCTGCCAGTTGTCCGACTTCGCTGAACCGCGGAATACCGTCAGGTCCGACGCCGTTATTCAGCTGCAGGGTATTCCGCATTTGTTGATGATGGAAGCCGTGTTCGGCGCGGAGGGTATATTTGTCATAGTTGTCCGGGCCCCGAAGGAGCTTTTGCCGGTGGTTTCCTTCGGGCAGCATGTCCATGACGGCGATGTCCGTCTTGCCGTCATTATTATAGTCGGCGATATCGGAGCCCATGGCGAATTCAGAGATATGGCCGGCGGCTTTAGTGAGTACTTCACGGAAGGTGCCATCGTGCTGATTGAGGTACATGAAATCCCGTTCGTCATAGTCATTGGTGACATAGATGTCGGGCCATCCGTCATTATTGAGGTCGCTGATGGCGACGCTGAGGCCGAAGTTGAGCCCGCTGCCGTCGATATGCGCCTGTTCGCTGATATCGGTAAAATGCCCGTTGTCATTGCGATAGAGGCGGTTTCCGAATTTAGGGTGACGCTTGGCGCGAAGCTCGTCCGTATTGAAATAAGGATTGAAGAACATGTCGGCATGATTCACCATGAACATGTCGAGGTCGCCGTCGTTGTCCATATCGAAGAAGGCGACGGTGGTAGTGTAGGTGCCGGGAGCGTCGAGACCATATTCTTTCGCGCACTCCTTAAAGACGGGTACGCCGTCTTTCACTCCCTGGTTGATGTAGAGCTCGTTGCGCCGGGCGGAATCGGGGCCCGGCCCGGAATAGCAGACATAAATGTCCAGCAGCCCGTCACCATTGA
>PMUF01000083.1 GCA_003167015.1 Chitinophagaceae bacterium
TTCATATGTTGAGCGTTTTTTTACAGGCAATAGAATTCCCTTCGGCATTCCGGGGAATTTTTTTCCGGAAGCCGCTCAAAAGCGGGCCATAGGTGAAGGCTACGGAATAAGGCGTTGCGTCGCCGTTGCGATGTTCCAGCCTTCCAGCCTCAGCTGCGGAATGGCGCCGCTGAGCTCTTCCGCCGGGCAACTAACCTTTACTGTTATGGACTTGCCGGCGGGAATAGAAAAATAATTATCGGACCAATAGCTGGGCATTACTTCCTCTCCGTCCCGTATGACCTGTGGATTGAGGAAAAATGCCAGCTGTGAAGAGACATTGGTGAATTCAAGCGTCCAGCCGCGATAGCCATCCTTCTTTTCCGTTGTCAGGACTTTGACCTGTACTTTGGACGCAGGCATTTGCCGGAGACCGGTGAAGTCATGGCCGGGTGACATCCAGTAGACGTTTTGTGACAGGGCCTTGCCTTCGCGATCCTTCGCCTTGAGCAATACAAAAGAAATACCCCGGGCTTGGCTAAGGACGTCTCTAACAGACAGCACTTCCTTTGCATCGGCGGTGTCGACTGCTGCCTGTCCCTGTTGTTTGTAAAGAGACGCGCCGGTCATGGAAACCACTTCCACTTCATACTGCAAGCCGGACCTTTTGATATAGGTACGGTTAACCAGGGCTACCGAAGAGTCATCGAGATTGAGCTGAATATGGACAGGTTCGCAGGCCCTTTGCATGAAATAGTAGCCGGCGTTCGGCTCGAGGTACCAGTCATAGACCTGCCAGATGACGCTGGGAAAGGCGGCATTCAGCTTCCAAAGCATGACCCCGCCTGTCTCTCTGATCATATGCTCGGCGGCTTCGAAGATGCCGCGATAGCCGCCCGCGTTCACGAGCTGCATTTTCTCGGAGAAGTCACGGATGCTGACAGGCGCTCCATAGCGGTCAGCCATCGCCTTATAATATGTTTCGTAATGGCCGTTGCCGGTACACGCGTCGTGGTAGCCCCAGGTATTGTTCAACGGATAAGGGAGTGTAGCATCCGGCACCAAATCAGGAATGATTTTAGGCAAGGTATTGTACGGCGGTTGGGAAGGAATACCTGTCTCGTCCTTGAAGGACCAGTCTTTACGGGCATCCACCAGCCGGTAATATTGTGCGTCGTCCTGCCAGGAGTAAGGTCCGCCGCTATATACGCCGGCAGGCTTGTTGTCGGGCCAGGATCCCGGCCAGTCTTTCGGCGCCTTGGAAAATCCGGAGGAGCAGGGGATGAAAGGGCGGGTGCCGTCGAGGTTGGCTACATTATCGCGCATGGCGTCATAGAGCTCCTTTCGGGCATGGCCTTCATTACCGCCGGTCCAGACCAGCAGGCTGGGATGATTACGGATGCGGTAGATCGTGCTGATGACGTTGTCGACGAAAACAGAAGTCTGCAAGGGCCAGTCTGCCGAGCCTTTGAAGCCGCCGTTCGTATCGCCGGTGATCCAGAAATCCTGCCAGACGAGCATGCCATAGCGGTCGGCCATCTCGTAGAAATCGTCGGTTTCGCCCAAACCGCCGCCCCAAACACGGACCATGTCCACGTTGGCGTTGCGGCAGAGGCGCATTTCATATTCATAGCGTTGACGGTCCCTGTTGAGCATCATGTCGGGAACCCAGGCGCCACCCAGCAGCTGTACCTTTTTCCCGTTGACATAGAAGTCGCGGCGAGTCCAGCCGTTGACGGTGACCGCCGCAGAGCTGACGGTGCGGATCCCGAAGATAATGGTGGTATCATCCGAGACGCCGTCGGCATCCGTATAACGAAGGTGCAGGCGATACAGATTCGGATCTCCATAGCCGTTAGGCCACCAGAGCTTTGGCCGCCGGATGGTCAGGCCGGCGACATCGGCGGCGGACAGGTGGATGTCTTTCGATCCTGAGGCGTCGATCGTCGCGGGTTTAGTGAACTGTATGGTTGCAGGGGCAGCTCCTGTAAAATTTTCCGGGCTAATGGTGACCTGTATATTGCCTTTTCGCGGCGAAGCACTGTTATTGGTCAGGGTAACGTCGATGGACAGTTTGGCCAGCCCGGTGTCGGGGAGATCCGGCAGATCGGTGACGATGCGTGGTCTGCTGATCACGACCTGACCCGTAGTACGCAGGTATACCGGCTGCCAGATGCCCATATTGCGGTCATGCACCTCGGGTATCCAGTCCCAGCCAATCGAGCTTAGCATGGTCACATTTTTCCCGATGTCCCCGGTGGGACCGCCATTTTCACCGAAATCGTCCAGCGCCTCTACCTGTGGCGCCGCGGGCAGGCCGGGATAATCCAGCGGATATATTTTTACCGCCAGGGCATTCTCTTCTCCGGTCCGGATAGCGGCGCTGGCGTCGAGGTCGAATTCTTCGAACATCCCCACCATGCGCGCAGAATCGGCGAGCATGCGGCCATTCAGCCAGACTTCCGCCCGGTAATTGATCCCTTTGAAGATGAGTTGAAAATGCCGGCCTTTATCGGCGGCCGGAACGGAGAACGTCGTCCGGTACCAGTAGGGCTTTTTCCAGGGGTTGGGCTCACCGGGCATGTGACTGTATTGCTCAAGATGCCACGCCTTATTGAAGGAGTCGTCGGCATCGGGGATCAGCATGTTGTTCATCCCGATATAGGGATCGGGATAGACCTTATTGGCCACCAGTCCTGTCAGTACGGTGCAGGGAACGGTCACGGGGAACCAATAGTTTTTCGGGGTATAGTGTACGGAGGACAGCGAGTCGCCACCCGATGCGACCACGGCGGACGACTGCAGGGTAAACTGCGTCAGCTTCATCTGCCGGACGGCGGATTGAGCCGTCAGCATCACAGGCCGGCAAAGCGCGACAAAACAGAGGACGAATACGATATGGAAAATGCCTTTCTTCATGACAAACAATTTACTGACAGCGACAGTGCTGTTAGTAATTCAATTTAGCTAAATAATCATAGTCGAGCTGAATACTCTCGAAGGCAGAGTGAGCGTACTCCTCCTGTTCCAGGAAAAAGTGTTTCATCCCGGCCTGTTTGGCATGTTGTAACAAGCCTTTGATATCGACTTTACCCTGGCCGAATTCAACGCTCCGCCGTTGGACCTTGTCCATGTCTTTGAGGTGCCAAAGGGGGAAGCGGCCGGGGTACTGATTGAAATATTGAAAAGGGTCATGGCCGGCGGCCACTACCCAGCCCAGATCCATTTCCATGGTGACGAGTGAGGGGTCGGTGTATTTGAGGAGGACATCGTAAAGGACTGTCCCGTTATCGGCAGCGAATTCCGAGTCATGGTTGTGATACCCGAAGTGAAGACCGGCTTTTTTACATTCCTCGCCCAGCTTGTTGAAGGCCTCAGCGGATTCCTTGTAATGGTCGGCCGTTTGTCCTTTGGAAGGCAGCACGGCCGAGATGATATAATTCTGGCCGGTTTCGGTTGCTTCTTCGAGGGACTTTTGCCAGTCGTTATCTACATGGATGTGACCGCTGCGCAGCCTCATGCCCAGGTCATCGCAGATCTTGCGGATCTCTTTAGGCTTGAGTCCATAATAATTGCCTTTATCGCTTCGGGCCGATTCGAGTTCCTTGAATCCCACCCCGGCGACTTTTTTCAGGGTGCCGACGGGGTCGGCCAGCATTTCGGTCCTCACGGTGTACAGCTGGATGCCGATGTCTTTGACGCGAGTAGCCGGAGTGGCTGAACGCCCGAGTTTCGGTATCAAGAGAGCCCCTGCGGCCAGAAAGGCCGATGTTTTCAGGAAATTCCGTCGTCCGGACGGAAGAAATCGTTGGTTTTGTTTCCGCATATGCAATCGTTTTGACGATGAAAGAGGGTTACGAACTCCGGCAAGTGGCCATTCACACTCGCCAGGAGCCGTAACAAAAGGAGGCTGCTAATTACCTCCGGTATCGGTATTGCTGATGAAAGCAATCTTTTTACTATCGCGCGACCAGGAAGGGGTATTCATCGACCCCTGTCCGCCATAGATATAGGCCAGAACTTTCGGTGTGCCTTTGCCATCCAGCGGCAGGAGCCGGATATAGCAATGCTTATAGGGTGGATGGATACCGGCGGGCGTTTCTTCCGGCAGGAACGTAATGTAGGCGATCCATTTTCCGTCCGGGGAGATATGGGCAAACCAGTTATCGTAATTATCGTTGGTGATCTGCTCCTGCCCGCTGCCGTCGGGCTTCATCCGCCAGATCTGCATCAGGCCGGAGCGTACGGAATTGAAATAGATATACTGACCGTCAGGCGTGTATTCGGGGCCATCATCCAGGCCTTTGGTATCCGTGAGGCGAATTTCCTTGCCGCCAGTGGCCGGGATCTTATAGACATCAAATTCGCCGTTGCGTTCTCCGCAAAAGACGAGGTCTTTGCCATCGGGTGACCAGCCGTGTGTATACGAGGGGCCTCTCGGAGTGATCTGTGTAGGCGTTCCACCGCCAATAGGAATGGTATAGCTGATCGAGCCGCCGAGCTCTTTGACGAAGCTGCTCAATCCCAGCATCTTGCCGTCGAAAGAAATGACATGATCATTATTATTGTGGTCGGCAATGCCCGTATGGATAGCTATCGGTGAGCGGGAGGCGATGTCGAAATTATAAAGGGTTCCTTTGGCATCGTTGAAAATAAAGCTTTTGCCGTCCGGCGTCCAATTCGGCGCCTGGATGGAATACGGCACCTTATAAACGGTTTCGAGGCGGCCGGAGGCTACGTCTACAATCTGCAGGTTGCTGCCCAGCGTCATTTGGGTCTGCTGATTGGATTCGCCTTTGTACGGGACGGTAATGCTGACGTTGCTGAAAACGCCGGTCTCGAGTACATCTGCATTATGAGATCCTACGAAAAGCCCCACATAGACTTCATCCCCGAGGTCGAGGGTAAGGGTGTCGGTGGTAAAGGTATCTCCATAGATCGCCGCCCGCATAATATATTGATTACCCCGCCTTTCCAGCTGCAGAATATTGGCGTGGGTCAGCTTAAGCCGGTGCTCCTGGGTCTGGGCGCCTGCCGTGGGACGCCATTGCAGAGAGGTTAAGCCATCTCCGTGCTCCACTGCATTGACATGGGGGGAATTTCCATCCAGGCTTTGGCGGACCATCCAGCCCACCTTACGGTGGTAGTTGACCCAGGTACCCAGGAATTCAGCCCGGGTATACAGGATGAAGTCGCCCTTTATCTTCTTGTATACATATTGGAATTCGTCGTGATCTGCCCAGACATTATACCCTGCGCCTGCGATAACATACTGGCCGGTTTCAGGAATATAAGTGGCCGATCCGGGTTTGACATTCATACCAACGTCACTATGACCGTCAAAAATGCCTATGGATTGGGGAATCTGGGAAAAGACGGGTGTAGTACAAAGGAGGGTAGCGCAGGCAAGCAAAAACAGGGGGTAGGTTTGTTTATATTTCATCTCAAGCAATTAAAAAATTTTAAAAAGAGCGTCTCCGTTAGTGGCAACAAATATAGACTGCGTTTTCACTAACTGGTAGTTTTAGACTACATCTATACTACATCATATCCTGAAAAAGCCTTTAATCCAAGGGATTATTCCACATCAACACTACATCAAATCTTTTTTCGGCCGATTTTGGCTACTTCTTTTTGGGTATAGTGGATCAAATTATTTTATCTTTAGGATGAAGGATGTATTAAAAGGTTTTGGAATGAGATTAGGTCTAACTGCCTGCCTGTTTTGCTTCACCCTGGTGTGCCATAGCCAGAATACCATCGGGATCCCGGATATCATTAATTATTCGAGGGATGTGTATAACGCCGGTACCCAGAACAGGGGTATTGTGCAGGATAAGAATGGGGTGATGTACTTTGCCAACTATGAGGGTCTCCTGACCTTCGACGGCAACTATTGGAAAAACTATCCTCTTCCCAACAAGACAGTTGTACGGTCTATCGCCATGGGCAAAGACAATAGGATTTATGCCGGCGGGCAGGACGATTTCGGCTATTTTTCCCCCGACCGCAATGGTAAACTGGTCTATACCTCCCTGAAGAGCCTGCTGACGGAGAAAAACTATTCCTTTTCGGATGTCTGGAATATCGTTCCCTATGGAAACGACGTCTTTTTCCAGTGCCGGGAGAAGATATTCCAGTTGAACAACAAGTCGATCACGGTGTATCCTGCCACTTCAGAATGGATGTACCTCGGGGAAAGCAATCACCAGCTGATCGCCCAGGATCGGCGGAACGGGCTGCTGGAATTCCGGGACGGATTGTGGGCGCCGTTCATCAAGGAGAGTGCGCTTCCTGTCAACTACGAGGTCGAGTGTCTGTTCCCATTCGGTAAGGACAGCAGCTTTATGGTCACGGTGAACACTGGCTTTTATATTCTTACGGGGAAAAAGATCACTCCTTTCCATTTTAGCGGGCTGGACCCTTTTGTCAACGAACGGGTGCTGACCGCCATCGCTGTCAGCAATGACTGGCTGGCCATCGGAACCAACCTGGATGGAACCTATATCGTGAACAAAAAGGGGGAAATCATTCAAAACCTTTCCCGGAAGGAGGGGCTGCAGAACAATAATATCCTGCATCTTTTCCTGGACAAGAACAAGAATCTCTGGCTGGGTCTCGATAACGGGATCGATTTTATCGCTTATAACAATGCCATCAAGCATATTTACCCTGAAAAGCTGAATGAAGGGCTAGGTTATATTGCCTACATTTATGATAAGGAGCTCTTTGTGGGAACTTCAAACGGGTTGTATAGTCTTCCGGCGGAAGAAAGGGAGGACCTGAGCTTCCTGCGGGGGGAATTCAAATCTATCGCGGGCACAAAAGGTTCGACCTGGGGTTTGTCGGAGGTGGACGGCAGCCTCCTGCTGGGGCATCATGACGGCGCCTTCCGGATCAAAAATGACCGGCTGATTACGATCAATACGGGTCCTGCTTATTTTGCTTTCCTGCCCTTTTCCAATGTACTGCCTTCCTCGCTGATCCTGGGGGGCAACGATAAGGGGATCGATCTTATCCGTTATGACAATAATCGCTTTACGTCCCTGGGCAATATCCCCGGGTTTCTGGCCAATTCCCAGTTCATGGCCATCGACAACAACAATACGGTCTGGGTAGGCCATCCTTACCGGGGGGTCTATAAACTGGACCTGAATGACACGGCGCATATCCAGGTTAAATTATATACCGGGAAGAACGGTCTGCCCTCCTACCTGAAGAATCACCTGTTCAAGATAAAGAACCATATTGTGGTAGCGACGGAAAAGGGTGTCTATGAATACAATCCGCAGACCGACTCCTTTGCACCGTCCGCCTATTTCAAGCCCTACTTTGGGGAAATGAACATCCGGTACCTGAGAGAGGACGGGGCGGGTAATATCTGGTTCATAGAAGATAATAACCTGGGGGTAGTGGACCTCTCGGGACCGCAGCCGGAGACCATCTATTTTCCGGAGTTGAGCGGCAAGCTGGTGGCCGATTATGAACTCATTTACCCTTATGACAAATACAATGTATTCGTGGGCGCGGAAAAGGGGTTTTATCATATCAATTATGAAGAATACAAGCAGAACCGGTACCCGATAGAGGCGGGGATCCGGGCGGTGAGGGCGTTTGGGAAAACGGACAGTCTTTTGTTCGGGGGTTATTTCGGGGAAGTGGGGGACAGCCTGGATCAGCCGGCCGCAGCGGTATACAGCATCCCGTTCAAATGGAATTCCCTGCATTTCGAATATACTTCGCCGATGTACGCTGCGCAAAGCAGTATCCTGTACAGCTATAATCTGAAAGGATTCGACAAGGACTGGTCGGCCTGGTCGAAAAAAACAGAGAAAGAATATACCAATTTGGCCGCCGGCATCTATACCTTCCAGGTCAAGGCCAAAAGCAACCTGGGGAATGAATCTGCGATCAACGAATATTCCTTTATTGTCATGCCCCCCTGGTATCAGACAGGGTGGGCTTACCTGCTGTATACGTTGCTGTTTTCCGCCCTGGTCTATTTGCTGTATTACTGGCAACGGCGGATATTCCGGCAGCAGCATCAGCGACATGAGGAGGAGCGGAAACGGCTGCAATACCTGCACCAGCTGGAGATGGAAAAGTCGGAGAAAGAGATCGTGAACCTGAAGAATGAGAAGCTGGAGGCGGAGATCGAGCACAAGAATACGGAGCTGGCCTCGGCCGCCATGCACCTGGTACAGAAGGGAGAATTGCTGAGCAATATCCGGGAGGAGCTGATCAGGATGAAGAAAGGGGTGAATGGGGATGGTTCGTCGGAGGAGTTCAAAAAAATGCTGCGGATATTAGGCGAGGAGAATAAGATGGACAAGGACTGGGAGCAGTTCGCCGTTCACTTCGATAAGGTACACAGCGATTTCCTGCAGATCCTGAAGGCTGCCTATCCGGTGCTTAGCTCACATGAGCTGAAGCTTTGCGCCTATCTGCGGATGAACCTTTCCAGTAAAGAGATTGCACAGTTGGAAAATATTTCTGTGCGGGGAGTAGAGATCAGCCGCTATCGGTTGAGGAAAAAGCTGAAGATCCCGACGGAGATCAACTTATTCGACTTCCTGATGGAGCTGCATTCCAGGGGAAAAGGAGGTCCGGGCTCTCCGGTCGGAACCCGGACCTGATGGGGGTCCTATACCAGGTTAGCCTTGATATAAGAAATGCTTTCCGTGATCGCATCAAACGGCGACCCGGGCGTTCTGTCCTGTTCGACGAACCAATATTGCAAGCCGGCCGTTTTGGCGGACATAAAGATTTTCTTGAAGTCGATGGAGCCGGTGCCGACGGCCGCGGTATCATAAGGGGCCGTTTTCGCCACGTCTTTCAGATGCCATAGGGGGAAACGCCCCGGATGGTTTTGGAAGATCGTCACGGGATCATGACCTGCCTTTGTCGCCCAGAAGAGATCCAGTTCGAATTTCACCAGTTTGGGGTCGGTATTCTCCAGCAGCACCTGGTAAGGCAGGGTGGCGCCATATTTCGGATCGAATTCGAAATCGTGGTTGTGGTAGCAGAACTGGATACCGGCGGATTTACATTTTTCTCCTGCCACATTGAAGTCCGCAGCCATTTTCTTGTAATGATCGAGGCCCACGCGTTCTTTCTCCGAGAGCCAGGCGCATACCATATACTTTATGCCGAGGGCATGGGCATCGGCTACGGTCTTGTCCCAGTCATGCAGGATGGTACCGTTGAAGATGCCGTTGGTGAGGGCGGGGGCGCCGCCGGTATCTTCGCCATAGCGGTAATGGCAGCTACGCATGATCAAACCATTGTTTTTCAGTACCCCGGCAAAAGTTTGCGGGTCCATGCCATAGAATTTCTCCGTTCCGGTATAGGTGGCTCCTTCGAGGGAGTTATAGCCAATCTGGGCAACCTTTGCCAGGGTCCCGGTAGGATCTTTGGCCATGGCTTCACGGACAGTATATAATTGCAGGCCCAGGGCCTTCAAATCTCTGTCGGGCTTTACAAAGGAAGAGAGGCCCGGAGCTGCCAGGATACCGGCAGAATAAATCGACGAGGTTTTGAGAAAAGATCTTCTGGTGTGCATGTCGTTATGTTTAAATATGGAAAGATTCGTTGTTCGATTAAATTTACAATCATTGAGTTATCCCTTACTACATCAAGACTACATCATACGCGGATGAGGCGCCTAATCCCTACATCATCATTACATCACCACCTTGAATGTAAGGATTCGCCGGCAATTTAAACCTGCAAAATTGTAACTTTCATAAAATAAAATATGCCATATGAAGTTCCTCCCTGTCTTTTTACTACTGCTATTATTTTGCGCTGGTTATAAGAAACCGGCAGGCGAACATCCTACTTTGGCGATCGGGGCCGCGGCTCCCGACTTTTCCTTGCCCGGCGTAGATGGTAATACCTATACCCTTGCTTCTTTTAAAAATGCCCGCCTATTGGTGGTTGTTTTTACATGCAACCATTGTCCCACTGCCCAGGCATACGAAGATCGTATCATCCAGCTAACCGCAGACTATAAAGATAAAGGTGTGGCCGTTGTAGCCATCATGCCCAATGACCCTACATCCATCCAGCTCAGCGAATTGGGTTACACGGATATGGGGGATAGCTTTGACGAGATGAAGCGCCGGGCGGCCGAAAAACATTTCAATTTTCCCTATTTGTTCGACGGGGCAACGGAGACTGCGGCCAAGGCATATGGACCGATAGCCACTCCTCATGTCTTCGTTTTCGACCAGGACCGCAAGCTGCGCTATAGTGGCCGCGTGGACGACGTGGAAAAGCCATCCAAAATGCCACATGTCCGGGATGCCCGCAACGCCATCGACCAGCTGTTGGCAGGACAGCCGGTCACCGAGCCAACGACCAAGGTATTCGGCTGCTCGATCAAATGGGCTGAAAAGAGCGACTGGATTGAAAAGGCAAAAGCAGAATGGGCCAAAGAGCCCGTGACGCTGGATACGATCACTGCCGATGGTATCAGAGATCTGGTAAAAAACAAGACGGAAAAATTGCGGGTCATTGATGTGTGGGCGACCTGGTGTGGCCCCTGTGTAGTCGAATTCCCCGACTTTATCGATATTAACCGCATGTACAGGCGCAGAGACTTCGAGTTTATCAGCATCAGCGCCGACGAGCCGGCCAAAAAGGATAAGGCATTGAAGTTCCTCCGGGAAACGCAAGCCTCTGCTAAGAACTATATCTTTAATGTCGACGATAAGTACCAGCTGATCGAGGCGATCGACCCGAAATGGCAGGGCGCCCTTCCGTATACAATGGTGATCGAACCGGGCGGGAAGGTGATCTATGCCAAGGAGGGGCCTATCGATCCGGCTGCTATGAAGACGCTGATCGTCAATGATCCGGCGATCGGGCGATATTATTGAGGAGGCGATTTCGTAGCGGGGTTGGCTTCTGCTTCCGTGTCGTCGGTTTCTGTCAGAATATCGCCTGATCTGCCGCGGCGTATCTTTACTTCGGGTTTGTCTTCCGTGCCGATGACCGTCACGGGAATACCGATGATGCCGAATGGCGGCAGACCGACGCGGACATGCAGGTTGAGCCGGCCGTCGAAGCTGGGCTGGCCTTCTATCCGCAGCTTGAAGGCGGATACTTTCATCCGGGTGCGCTGGATGGTGATAATATTATTATCGATAGTTGATTTTATTTCTACTTTGGACAGGTCCGGGTCGTTAACGTCTTTATTCGTCTGCTTGCTGACTTCACCAAACATCCGCATGCCTTTTACTTTGACTTTACTGAGCGACAGGATGCCCTTACCCTTCAGAGAAGGATAGATAGGGTGCATATTGCCATCGAGCCGACCGGACAGCTGGTAGTCGAGGGAGATGATGCCCCGGGCTTTTGCGGCTGAGCTGGCCATGTCGTGGAATAGTTTCACTTCGGTATAGGCGCGGTGCACGTCGAAGTCTTTCGCCTGCAGGTGGTAGTCGAAGGAGGCGCTTTGGGGGCTTTGGCTGTGATAAGAGGCATTCATTTCTATAGGCGCTCCGGCGAGAACAAAGGTGGTGGTGTCAAGGTGCACTGTGCCGCTGTCCATGCTGACGCCGCCGCTGAAGCTATCTATGTCGAGACCGTTATATTCTATCTTTTTTATATCGGCATGGAAGCCGACGGCAAGATCGCCGGGAACGATGATCACGCCGGTGTTGGAGTGGCTGCCGGCGGCGGCGGCCGATGCGGAAGTTGTCGGGCCCGCGAAGGCCATTAGCTGGTCCACCAGCACGTAATCGCTTTTGAGGGTAAAGTTGCCATGAAGCGGCTCACCTTTTTTCGTCATATAGCCGATCACATCCGACAGCCAGCCATTCAACGTAAAACGACTTTTCCCATAGGTGGCATTGAAGGCGTCGAACCACATCTTATCCTGGTCGAAGTGGAATAGGCCGGTATGGATAAGGAAGGGCATAGGGAAAAGCTCGGAGCTCACCTGTAATTCTTTCATCCTGAGGGTTCCTTCATTGAACAGCCGGTCATAATGCCCGGTAGTTGCGTCGCTTTCCCGGCCGCGGAGCGAGAGATTGGTCTCTATAAGTCCCGAAACGTCATAATTCTTTAACCCAAATACCTTACTGACCTTTCCGATGTCGAGAGGTCCCCTGGACATGATATTATAGCGCAGGTTGGTGAAGTCTTTCAGATCGGCCCTCACGGTAAAGGGCTGGCCTTCGAAGCGGAAGGAAACGGGCGTCAATGCAACATCCAGGTCTTTTATCGAGCCGTCCGTGTTAGTGACTTTTGCCGAGACCTGGATCTGTTGCAGCGGATCGGGATAATATTTCGTTTTTATGCTGCCGTTAGTCAGTTGTAGGTCTGCCTGCGTCACCGGGAACTGGTGTTTGGCGGGCTGGTAAGTGCCTTTTGTCCGGACATGCACGGACAGGTCTCCGGCGAGGTCCATGCTGTCGAGCGGGTATACTTTTTTGAGGTCTGCGAGGTGAAAGACCGTTTCCAGACCGGCGTCGATGGAGAAGCCGGTCTCGGCGGCCGAGGGCGACGTGGCCGGGCCCCCGACGTGGAAAAACCCTTTGATATAGCTGGTAAGCACTTTGGCGTTGAGACTGTCCAGTATCAACCGGGTATGGCGGTAATCGGGATCGGCGCAGGAAGCGTCCAGGTTGAAGCTAATATTCCTGACGGCCTCAGGCTCGGAGGCATATTTAAAGTACCCGTTGTGTAACGAGGACGTCAATGTAAAATGCGGGATACTCGACACTACGGTATCGAGAATGGTCTTTCGCAAGGTTGTTTTTTTGATGACGCGGGTCGCATATTGTCCCTCAGCCTGTAGCTGAAGATTAAAGGACCCCTTCAGATCGATAGGTGCAATCCCGAAAGCATTATCGAATTTTTCCAGATCCAAAGCCGAACGGACTTTCGCCGAGATGTATGGTGCTTTCAGTCCCTTCGTCCTAAGAATGGCACTGAAATAATCCTTGTCGAGGTTGAAAAAAACAGAATCGATATTGACCTGCAGGCTATCGGGGTTCAGGCCGGGCATGCGGGATTGGAAATTGAGGAACAAATTGCTGACCGGCACAGGCGCTTTGTTATTGGAGATATAGCCGTTGCGGATCTTCATGTTAAAGATCAGGTCGGGCATGGTATTGCTGGAAGCGATGTATTTTCCCGTCAGGGAAGCATCGACATCCCCGGAGCCTTTTACGTCTGTCTTACTCAGCCAGTTGACCATATCCGGCGGCAACGCAGAAAACATGTCATGCAGGCTCGAATCGGTAGACCGCAATTTGAAATCCATATCATACCCGTCTTTCAGGAAAGAGAGCCGGCCGATGAATTCGACGGGCAGCTGATTGATCAGCAGGTTATTCTTTTCGAAGCTGAAGGCCAGTGAATTTGTATTGATCTGTGTGATCAGGTCGGCATTGAGCTTCTTCGACACGAAATAAGCCATCTTATCATAATAGAAATCGATGGAGTCGACCTGCATGTGGGTGTTGAGGTCGAAGACGTCTTTGCTAAGATCTCCGCTGCCCTGGTAATTGAACCCCCGGGCATTGATCAGCATAGGAAGAGACCGGTCGTTATAGACTACCCTGCTGTTTTCAATAATGATCTGCTGGATCTTCAGCGAAGCCCCGGCGGAATCCGCGGGTTGAGCCGGGGCGTTGGTCTTTTTACTGATATAGATATTATAATTAGCATGCCCCATACTATCCGCCTGGACATTGATATAAGCGTCCGTCAGAAAGATCTTATCGATGTCGACTTCGGAAAAGATGCTGCTGAGGTCTACGCCGAGGGAGATCTCACGGGCATCGATCAGCTCCTGGTCCTGAAAGGGGGCCGAGCCTTTCAGCCTGACGTCATACAGCGTAAGGGTCAGCGCAGGAAAATGGCGGAAGAAAGAGAGACGCGCCGAGGAAAAGGTGAGCTCGGTGCGAATACTGTGACGGGCCCATTGCCGGATCTTCGAAGACACGAAACCGGGGAACAGGTACGGCAGCAGGAATAGCAGCAGAATCAGGCTACCGACAGTAATGCCGGTGATTTTAAGGATCCGGAGGAGTGGACGTCGCAGGCCCGGTCTCATATGGAGTCGTTTAAGATGATAAGTGTAATTATATAGATCAAAAATAAGGCCTCGATCCCAGGAAATATTATATTTGCATGTAATGTCAATGTCTATGGTGTTTTAAATTCCGGTCTGCCACTTTCCCAGACCCTGCTCTCCGATCATGATTGGGCGCCCGCCCAAAGAATCACCTTTTTTTCACTGGATGAAACTGTCTTATGAGGTTAGCTAACATTATACAATTATTCCGCGATTCCCTGTCCGGGGAGAACCGCGACTATACTGCTGGCAGTATCCGCAGAGCAGTATTCCTGCTATCTATTCCCATGATCCTCGAAATGTGCATGGAATCCGTCTTTGCCATTGTCGATATCTTTTTTGTCGGGCGGATCGGCCGGGAGGCAGTGGCCACGGTAGGCCTGACCGAGTCGGTCATTACGCTGGTTTATTCTGTCGCCATTGGGCTGAGCATGGCGGCCACCGCTATGGTAGCCCGCCGGATCGGAGAAAAGCAACCGGAAGCTGCGGCACAGGCTGCCGCGCAATCCATACTGATCTCGATCGTCGTGGCCGTAGTGACGGGTCTGACGGGCGCTTTTTTTGCCTCCTTTATCCTGCGGGGGATGGGCGCATCCGCTCATACCGTTGCTGTCGGGGCTATTTATACCCGCATTCTCTTCGGCGGGAGCATGGTCATCGTGTTGTTGTTCCTGATCAATGGTATTTTTCGCGGGGCAGGGAATGCCGCGATGGCGATGTGGTCGCTGTGGATCGCCAATGGCTGTAATATTATTCTGTGCCCCATCCTGATACATTTCTACGGACTGAAGGGAGCGGCTATTGCCACGACGGCCGGCCGGGGAGTGGGCGTCTGTTTCCAGCTGTATCATTTGTTCCGGGGCAGCGGTCTGATCCGGATTGTCCGCCGCTATTTCCGGCCGGACTGGGCGATCATCAAAGGCCTGCTAAGGATTGCCTGGACCGGTACTATGCAATTCCTGATCAATTCCGCCAGTTGGATCATCATGGCGAGGCTGGTGGCGGGCTTCGGGGATACAGCCATTGCCGGCTACCAGGTGGCGATCCGCATCCTGATCTTCTTCCTTTTGCCTGCCTGGGGCATGAGCAATGCCGCCGCCACCCTGGTAGGACAGAACCTCGGGGCTGCGCTGCCGGAAAGGGCTGTCCGGTCGGTGTGGACCGTGGCCTGGTATAACGCCGTGTTTATGGCAGTCGTCACCCTGATCTTCCTGGTTGGCGCGGGACCTGTAGTAACTTTTCTCAATAAAGACCCGCAAGTGGTCGGGGTGGCTACGCATGCACTGCATATCATCACCCTGGGGTATGTGTTTTATGGGGTGGGAATGGTGCTGACCAGCAGCTTCAACGGAGCAGGAGATACCCGAACGCCGACTATTATCAACCTTTTCTGTTTCTGGGCGTTTCAAATACCGCTGGCCTATGTGCTGGCTATTACCCTGGGATTCGGTCCTACAGGAGTATTCACGGCCATTGTAGTCACAGAATCAAGCCTTACGGTGGTCAGTTGGGTCATTTTCAGGCAAGGACGATGGAAAAAGGTCAAAATCTAGGACGAAATGCCCTGTAAAAGGGATTAAAACCCTGTTAAATGCTAAATGTTTTCATAAAAGATTCTTGCACAAGTAGAAAATAGATAATATTTTAGCTTCCCTGCCGTTTAATATCCGGGCCGAAGGGTTGATAAATAATAACCCTTACCGGCCTGATTGTTAACAAATTGGCTATAAAGGGCGCTAAGGCTCCGAAAGGCAAACTGATTAAAAAACCTTTGAAACATGCGTCGTAGGTATTTGAAACCGCTGGTCTGGTGTGTCTGGATCGCATTATTTCTCCCGGTAAAAGTGTTGAAAGCAGGGGGTCCTGCTGCCAAAAATCACTCATCCGCGAAAGCCGCTGCTTTTGCTGAGGAGGCATCGAATCTGTATGATCAGTTCGATCTGCAGGAAGTGGGGCTGACCAAAAAGGCCTTTCAGTATGCCCTTAAAGGATATAATTACTTATTGGAGCATCATTGGTTGAATAACCCCAATATATTATCGATCTGTGATCTGAGCCAGTCATCCCGTAATAAGCGGCTGTATATACTGGACATGGAAGAGAAGAAAGTGCTGGTCAATACTTATGTGGCGCATGGGCGTAATTCGGGCGGGGAATTTGCCCGTACATTTTCGAACAATTCTTCTTCTCATAAGACGAGCCTGGGTTTTTATGTGACGCAGGATACTTATTTCGGAAGTAATGGGCTGTCGCTGAAGATCCGGGGAATGGAGAGGGGTTTTAATGACAAGGCCAATGGCCGGGGAATTGTGGTGCATGGGTCGGAGTATGTCGGACCCGATTTCCTGCAAATGAATCAGTTCTGTGGAAGAAGTTATGGCTGTCCTGCCGTTCCGGCGGATGAATCCGAAACGATTATCGATTTGATTAAGGAAGGAACCTGTTTGTTCATATATCACCCGACTATAAAATACCTAAGCCGATCGAAGATACTTAACTACTAGCATGGACTGACACTTCAGATGGTTTGAAGGTGAAAAAGCTCAATTTAGGTTCGTACCCTATGATTGGGCTTTTCTTTTTTATTGGGGGGTTAAAAATTCTTATTTTTATGTAGTAAACGTGTAGAGAATATGGCGACTATAATCAAATTGACCAAGCAAAAGAAAAGCAAATCAGCTTTACATAAAGAGATTACCCAAAAATACGATACCCCAGGCCGGAACCCTGAAAAGGCCATTGATGGTATGTATGGATTATGGGAGGGAAAGGATATTTCTGTTAAAAAAATAAGGGAAGCAAAGCGGCGCAAAAAATGGTAATAGTAGATGCAGATGTAATGATCGAAGTATTGCGTAAAAATCCCGCTATAGCTGCATATCTCAGGAATGAAGTCGAAGCGGTACAATATTGTACTGTCAGCCGTTACTATCGCCGAAATCCAACAAGGAGCAACAAACAAAGAGAATTTTCAACTGATCAATCGATTTCTCAGGCAATATATCATTCTACCCATAGGTCATCAGATTTCAAATATTTTTAGCAACCTGGTCCAGAAATATGTCCTTAGCCACGATACGGATATTGCTGATACTTTTGTGGCAGCTACGGCCCTGCATTATCAGTTACCACTGCTTACCATGAACCAGAAACATTACAAACATATTCCCCGTCTACAATTGATTCGACATACCCTAAAACCCTTACAGGGAGGAAAAGCCTAAAACTGCCAGGCCACCCACTGGGACAGCAGGCCAATAAAGAGACCGAACCAGATCTGGAAGGTGGAATGATCGGAAACGATGAGACGCGCCGTACAGACCAGCCCTGTCGCAAGCAGGACGATGGAGAGGTAGAGGCCGGAAGCATAGTCGTCGGAAAAGGTAAACAGGAAAAAGAACATGAGCGCGCTGCCCATAGCGATAGCATGCATGCTGATCTTGAACCAGATATAGCAAAACCAGGCGCCGCAGATCGCCAGGAAGGACCCCAGCAGGAAATGAATGGCCATCTCCGGAATATCTGCCAGGTTCTTAAAGACATCCCAGGTCCACCAGTAAAAGATCATAGCGATCAGGTAGGGAATGATCCTTTCCTTCTCCGTACGAAGGAAAATGGATTGAATGAATTTCAGCCGCCACAGCAGAAAGACGGCAAAAGCCGGCAGAAAGATATTACAGAATACGATATTGAGGAACCGGAAAAACTTGAGCTGTCTATCGAAATCGGCAAAGGCGACAGGATGCACGAAGATCAGGAAGGCCATCACATAGCTGCTGATAAAGAGCGGATGAAATATATAGGATAAAAAGTTCGCCCAAAAGCGTGAAATGGCGGTCATACCAGAGTTTTTTTGCGTTAACGATTGCGTGCTGCGGGCCCGGACGCCTACAATTCCTTTCGAAGCCGTGCAACGGGAATATTCAATTGTTCGCGGTACTTGGCGACAGTCCGCCTGGCGATATTGTATCCTTTCTCCTGCAACAGCTCCGTCAGCTTCTCATCACTGAGCGGTTTTTTCTTGCTCTCCCCTTCGATGAGGTCACTGAGGATCTTTTTTACTTCCCGGGTGGACACTTCCTCGCCGCTGTCGGTACTGAGCGATTCGCTGAAGAAGAATTTAAGCCGGTAAGTCCCGAATTCGGTTTGGACGAATTTACTGTTGGCGACCCGGCTGAC
>PMUF01000184.1 GCA_003167015.1 Chitinophagaceae bacterium
CGGGACTGATCTGATGGGCAAAATGAAAGCCAGCTTTCTTTCCTGATGCGTGCCTTTCTACAGTATCTTCTCGCGTATCTGCGTAGTACGTCCCGTCCCGCCCTTCTCATCACCACTCTATTCGTGGCCGCACTGATCAGCGCCAACTATACGTTCGGTATCGAGCGCCACATCCTGGCTTTTGGCCCTTGGTACGTCACGTTCGCCGGTTTTTTTCTCTTCTATGGGATTGTTATTGCCGCTGTTTGGGGGCTGCAATATGAATGGAGCGGCGGCCCACGATTTTTCCAGCCGCGCCTGGTCATCCTCCTGCTGCTGGCGCCGCTGTTCTTCGCGGCGAAAATGGTCCACTGGGACCTGTCCCCTCTCCTGCCGGCGGCCTCCCCCTGGAATCATTACTGGCTGATCGTCCTGCAGCTGCCGGCTAAATTGCTGTTGCTGTTCGGTCTGCTATTCGCCTGCCGGAAAACCGGGCTATTGGAAGAAGGCGGCCTCCGGTCAGTGGGGCTCACAACCCGCGGCTTCGACGCCCGCCCTTATTTCCTGCTATTGCTGCTGCTGGTCCCCGTGGTAGCGTTGGCCGCTACGCGACCGGACTTCCTGCACGTATACCCCAAGGTTAAAAATGTCGCCTTCATCGACGGTTATGCCAGCCCGGTATGGCCCTGGAAATTGGGTTATGAACTTTCTTACGGACTGGACTTCCTGAGTATTGAACTGTTCTTCCGCGGGCTGCTGGTCATCGGGCTGGTGCGCTATGCCGGCGAGCAGGCTATCCTGCCCATGGCAGCTTTCTATTGCACTATCCATTTCGGCAAACCGCTGGGTGAATGCATCTCCTCCTATTTCGGGGGAATGGTGCTGGGCGTTCTGGCTTACCGCACCCGATCGATCCTCGGTGGACTGACCGTACACCTGGGGCTGGCCTGGATGATGGAGCTCGGCGGGTGGCTCGGGCATTCCTGGCCGGGGTGATCCTTATTCCGCTCGCAGGCTCTGCACCGGACTCACCATCGCAGCCCTCACCGCCTGAAAGCTCACCGTCAACAACGTTATCAGTCCCAGCGCGATCCCTGCAATAGCAAACACGCCAATACCCATATGAATCCGGTACGCAAAGCTTTCCAGCCAGTGATGCATGATCCAGGCGGCCACCGGGAATCCGATCAGCAACGACAGGGCTATCAGCCTGAAAAACTCCTTTGACAGGAGCAGCGCGACGGCCGATGCGCTCGCTCCTACCACTTTCCGGATCCCCATTTCGCGCTGCCGCTTCTGCGCCGTAAAAGCCGCCAACCCAAAGAGCCCCAGACAGGAAATAAGGACGGCGATTCCTGCAAAGTAACGCGACAGCACCGACACCCTTTGTTCCGATGCATACAAAGCCTGGTAGTCATCATCCAGGAAGACATACTGGAAGGGAAGTCCTTTATTGAAAGGGCTGTACAGCTGATCCAGCAGGGCCACCGTCGCCCTCTCCGTACCGCCTTTTATTTTCACGAATATATTACCGTTGTCCGGCTGGCACCGCAAAAAGAAGGGCTTGACCTTGCTATACATGGAGTGAAACTGAAAATCCCTGACGATGCCGATGATCCGTTTTTGCTTACCCCAGGTAGTAACCAATTGTCCAATCGGATGCTGTAGATGCATGGCTGCGATCGCCGTTTCATTGAAGATGATGGCATTGCTGTCGGAAGGGAACTGCGGCGAGAACATCCTCCCCTCTTTCATTTGCAGCCCCAGCATGTCCATCATCCCGTAATCCATATCCAGCCCTTCGAACTGCACGCCCGTTGCCGGCGACTTACCTGGCCAGTTGATGCCGCCACCGCTCTGGCTATAGCTGCCGGTCATATTTCCCTCCATGCTGGAGGCATTGACGACGCCGGGAATTTTTTTCGCCTCGGCGAGGAAGGCGGGCAGTTCCTTCACCAGGTTTCCTTCGCTGGCAAAATGAAGAATGTTGTCCTTGTTATATCCTAAGTCACGGGTCTGGATAAAATCCATCTGCCGGTAGACAATCAGCACCGCGACAATCAGCACAACGGACAGCGTAAATTGAAAGACCACCAGCCCTTTCCGTACCCATGATTCGCCGGCCGTATTGCTGAGCTTTCCTTTCAGCACCAGCACTGGCTTGAAACCGGAAAGGTACCAGGCAGGATAGCTGCCGGCCAGTATCCCGGTGAACAGGGTAATACAGGCGAGGGCCATAATAAAGTTGGGCACAAAATGTAAAACCACTTCTTTCCCCGTCAGCTGGTTGAATGCAGGCAGCAGCAGCCTGACCAGCAGCAACGCCACGGCCAGCGATAAAAAGGCCATGATCACCGACTCACCCATATGTTGCACGACCAGCATCCGGCGATTAGCACCGATCACCTTGCGAATGCCTACTTCCTTCATCCGGCCCGTCGCTTTGGCGGTGGACAGGTTCATGAAATTAATGCAGGCGACGACCAGGATAAATAGCGCGATGATGGAGAACAACTGTACATATTCAATTCTGCCCCCGACTTGCCGTCCACCATCAAAATGATTGTACAAATACCGGTTGGAATAGGGCTGCAGGAAGATCGTCCCCTCATATTTCAGAAGGTCTTTGTTAGTGACGGCGATCTTTTGCCGGGTAAAATCCCTGATCTTCCGGTCGAATTGCTGTGCATCTGTCCCTTTCTTCAACAGCAGAAAAGTATGGATGCTATTGCTGCCCCAAAAAGAGATATCCCCCCTACCACCTTTCTCCCTTGCCGCAAACAAAGCATAATTGAACAACAGATCGAATTGATCCGTGGCATTGGACGGCGGGGCTGCATATACCCCGCTGATGACATAGGTCCCGTTGAATTCATCGCCATGGTCCCAGGTGATCGTTTTTCCAACGATATTGTCGGTCGTATGGAACAGGGTCATTGCAAGCTTGTCCGAGATCAGCACCCCCAATGGATCAGCCAGCGGCGCCGCCTTATTGCCTGCCAGCAGCCGGTAAGAAAATAGCTTAAAGAAATCCTTGTCCGCGAATTGCGGTTTTGCCTTGATAATTTTATCTCCATAAGAGATGACGCCGAGATCTCTTTCCATTCTGACGGAGACGGCGTCCTCCACTTCCGGAAATGCCCCGGCCATTGATTGCGCGAGCAAACCCTGGGTATGTTCGGAGGTGAATACCGTGCCGTCGTCATTGGGCGTATTCTTCATCACCAGGAATAAACGGTTGTCTTTATCATTGAACCGATCTACCGCCCTTTCATCGCTTACCCACAGATAAATCAGTAAGACACACGCCAGGCCCGAGGACAACCCTATCAGGTTCAGCAGAGTCGACTGCCGGTCTTTCATCATGCGCCGGCCGATGCTTTTAAGATAATTTCTAAACATAGATTATTCGGCTTTTAAGATTTTTACGGGATTGACTGTCGCCGACCTGAACGACTGAAAGCCGACCGTCAAAAGCGTCACCATCCCTACTGCGATACCGGCCACCGCAAATACCGCTATGCCCATAGTTACCCTGTAGGCAAAACTGTCCAGCCAGTTATGCATGATCCATCCGGCCAGCGGGCAACCGATCAGCAGTGCCAGCGATACCAGGCCGAAAAATTCTTTTGACAACAGCAGGGCGATGGCAGCCGTGCTTGCACCCACCACTTTTCGGATGCCCATTTCTTTCCGCCGTTTCTGCGCCGAAAATGCCGCCAGCCCATAGAGACCAAGACAGGAGATGAGAATGGCAATACCGGCAAAATAGCGCGACAGGGCGGATACTCTTTTCTCCGAGGCATACAACGCCTGGTAATCATCGTCCAGGAAAACATATTCAAAAGGGAGTCCTTTATTGAATTGCTGGTACAGGCTGCCCAGGCTTGCCATCGTTTCCCTTTCCCTACCCGCCTTTATTTTGACATATATCCTGCCGTTATTGGGTTGGCAGCGAAAACAGAAGGGGGTAACCTTTTGATAAAGAGAATGGAACTGGAAATCTTTTACAATGCCGACAATCGTCATTTTCTTACCCCAGGCGCTTACGGTTTGCCCGACAGGATTCCGGAGTTTCATCGCTGCAATCGCCGTTTCGTTAAAGATGATCGCATTGCTATCGGAAGGGAATTGTGGGGAGAAAGCCCGTCCTTCTTTTATTTGCAATCCCAGCATCTGAATCATCCCGTAATCCATATCCAGGTCTTCAAAGCCCACTCCCGCATCGGGCGTTTTTCCCGGCCATTCGAGACCTCCGCCCTGGCTATAGTCACCCGTCATATTCCCCTCCATGCTGGATGCATCCACCACACCAGGGATTTTTTTGGCTTCAGCCAGGAAGGCCGGTAACTGACGCACCAGGTTGCCTTCGCTGGCAAAATGAAGAATATTGTCTTTATTATATCCCAGGTTACGGGTCCGGATAAAATCCATTTGTTTATAGACGACCAATACCGACACGATCAGCACCACGGAAATAGTAAATTGGAATATCACCAATCCTTTACGCACCCAGGACTCACCCGCCATATTGCTGAGCTTGCCCTTTAAGACCAGCACGGGTTTAAACCCGGAGAGATACCAGGCCGGATAGCTCCCGGCCAGTATTCCCGTGACCAGCGTGATGCCGGTGAGGGCGATGATGAAGCCAGGTGTAAAGGACAAACCAGCCTGTTTTCCGGTCAGCTGATTGAAGGCGGGAAGGAGCAGCCTGACCAGCAGCAAAGCTATAGCCATCGATAAAAAGGCCATCAGGACCGATTCTCCCATATATTGCCCCACCAGCGTCCTGCGGCTTGCTCCGATCACTTTTCGGATGCCTACTTCCTTCATCCGGGTTGTGGCCCTGGCAGTGGACAGGTTCATGAAGTTGATGCAGGCAATGACCAGTATAAAAAGCGCAATGACCGAAAAGAGCTTTACATATTCGATCCGGCCGCCGGCCTGTCGGCCATTCTCGAAATGATTATACAGATACCGGTCGGAATAGCGCTGCAGGAAAATAGTCCCCTCCCATTTCCGGATTTTTTTCTCGTGATATAAGGCCTGGATCTTTTTTGCGGTAAAGTCCTTTATTTTCCGGTTGAACTGTTCTACATCCGTCCCTTTTTTCAGTAGCAGATAGGTGTGGGTACCGTTGCTGCCCCAATTGGAGACATCGCGTGCCTCCCTGGTGGCATACAAGGCGAAAGGGAACATGACATCGAATTGATCGGTGGCATTGGATGGTGGCGCTTCATAGACGCCGCTGATGACGTAAAGCCCTTTGAATTCATCGTTATGATCCCAGGTGATGGTTTTACCAATGGCATTCCCGGTGGTATTGAATAAGGTTTTGGCTAGTCTGTCGGATATCAGCATGCCCGATGGAGAGGCCAGCGGCGCAGCCTTATTACCTGCCAGCAGCCGGTAGGAGAACATGCTGAAAAAATCCTTGTCCGCAAATTGTGGTTTTGCCTTTATATTTTTGTCGCCATAGGACACTACCCCCAACTCATCATCCGTCCTGACGGATACGGCATCCTCTACTTCCGGGAAGTTCGCCGCCATCGTTTGCGCCAGCATCCCCTGTGTAGTCTCCCAGGTAGGGCCGGAGCCATCGGCGTTCGGGTAGTTTTTCAGCACGAGGTATAGCCTGCTGTCTTTTTCGTTGAATTTATCGACGCTGCGTTCGTCGCTTACCCACAGATAAATCAG
>PMUF01000574.1:0-901 GCA_003167015.1 Chitinophagaceae bacterium
GACGGCGAAGCGGCCGCCGGGCAGCTGATCCCGGTGCAACTCCTTCAGCGGGATGCGCGGTACCTGTTCGGGGATGACCAGGGCCGCATCGAAACGGCGTTCTTCCAAAGGGATCAGTTCCAGGTCCCGGATGATCCCCAAACGCATCAGCGCGAAGGGGTCTTCGTACCAATTCCAGACTTTTTCAAACAGCACATTAAAGGCCTCGTCTGCGGCAGCAGTATAATTTTCATGCTTTCTCCCTTTGCGGCGCACGTAATAGATATGCAGGTCGGGCAATTCTTTCAGTACAGGTATCGGGACGTGCTGATTTTTTCCCTCTTTGACAGGAGGAAGGGGATAACGAATCCCGGCAGGCGCGCCCAGCTGACGGAACCGGGAAGGGGGTACCCCGAAACTGCTCTTGAATACCCGGATAAAGGCGGAAGCTGTCTGGTAACCTGTCTCCAGGGCAATCGCCTCCGTCGTCCGGCCAGCCATCAATAGCTGCACGGCTTTACGCATGCGGATGCGTCTGCAGCATTCACCCAGCGTCTCCCCGGTGAACGCCGTGAATATCCGATGAAAATGATAGGGAGACATACAGGCCCTGGCCGCAATGGCCCCGATGGTCAAGGCCTCGGCGGCATTCTCCTCGATATAAACGACAGCATCATTGATGCGGCTGCGGTAATCGAGGACGGTATCAGATGATTGTTGCGTTCCCATACATTGACGACACAATGCTACGCAATATTTCAAAAGCCGGATATCCCGATCTTGCTGTTATCATACAAACCGGTAAAACATTTACCTAGTCCTCCATAAGGGTTGTACCTAAAGGATTAATAACCACGGGAAGGGAAGAGTCTCCGCACCGTGGAGTTTCGTATATTTGTCTTTTCATAGGATAAGGTTTAAT
>PMUF01000574.1:965-3652 GCA_003167015.1 Chitinophagaceae bacterium
CTCCATTGAGGATATGCGCCTCTACGGGAACGTTAGCCGCCCGGTATCTTTCCAACAAACTGACGACCGGTACCGCACAGCAAGGATCGTCGTCGGCTGCAATCATGAAGGTCTGCGGTGCATCGGCCGGAACAGTATTCGGCACCCCCAGTGGTCCCGGATAGACCAGTATTTGAAAGTTCGGGCGACCGTTCAGCCGGTCGACCGGATCAGGGGCCGCCGGATCACCCAACCCCGGCGTATAGGCCAACAAGTTGGCAACTTCCCCACCCGCAGAAAATCCCATTGTCCCGATCCTCCCGGTATCTATCCCCCACTCTGCCGCCCGGCTACGCACTAACCGCATGGCTCGATATGCATCCTGCCGCGTCGTTTTCTCAAAAGTATATATCGTTGAATCTTCCCGAAACAGCCGGTATTTGACGATAAAAGCCGCGACACCGATGCTGTTGAGGAATCTTGCGGGATCGCGGCCTTCAGCATTAAACACCAGCAACCGGTGACCGCCNNTACTCTTCAGGCTCATTGCGGCGACTTTCAAAACCTGGTGCGCCATTGGACCACAACGGAATTTGCACAGCGGTGTCCTGGGCGCTGGCGGTGGGTGGGAGAAGGGCTGACAGCAGAAGGGCAAGGAAGGTAATCGATGGGGTGAGCTTCATTTTTTTCGGTTTTATGGATAGAAGGTACTGAAGATTGCGCGATGCGATTAGTGGGGTGTAACTAATTATTTACTTATTTTTTCAGGGGCGCCGCTGCTATGACAAAACACCCGCAAATGCAACACTGTAGCGGATTCCAGGGGTCCGGCGGGGGTTTCTTACCATTCTTACAGGCCAGGAGCCGTTCGTCAGCGGAAATTTACCGATCAGACCCATATTTTGACACTCACGGACCTATTTTGCCGTTCATCACAGGTGCTTTGCCGTCATTGGACAAAAATAGCCGTCCATGCCGGATGTACTATCGGGCAGGGGTAAAGTGATATTATCTTTACTCTATCAAATCAAACGGAGCATTGTCTCCTACTACAATGAAACATCTTCCACTGGGTTGACGCGGTTTTTGGCAGCAGCCCTTTTTCTTTCCCAACATTTCTCAGCCAACAGAAAATTTTTAACCCGTCTCTCTGCCTGCAAAGGCCAGGGGTGGACGTTGTAACCTTTACTTTCTAACTGACCTAACATGAAAAAATTAATCGGGGTGATCGCTATCCTGCTCACCCTACTTCTCAGCGCTATCTATCGTCAACTGACGCATCATAACGCCAAGGCCAAACCGGAATCGGCTTGTGTCCGAAAAGTCCTGCAGGATGGAATGTTCCTCACCGCCTTACTGATGCAATAAAACCCTTTTCGTCCATCCGCTACTACTACCAATCCTCGCGCAAGGCTTTGGCTTCTAGTATCGGCCGCACCCTCGCGCGTCCTCTTAACCTCGAACGGTTGTAAAGGCCGGGCTATGCCCGGACAAGCGATCCTATGCCCAAAAATGACTATTCATTCTTAACCAACAAACATTTAAACTATGGCCAGTCTAGGTAAAAAAATTCTGTCGGCTTTTATGGAGGTGACAGAAGAAAAAAAAGAAGGCTCCGCTGCGGAGCAAGATCATCACAATGCCGCGAATGCCGGGACGGGGGCGGATGCGGGCGTGGATGCCGGGCAAGCGCCCGGCAGTCGCGGGAACGCTGTCGGCCCGGATACGGGCAGACAGGAACCGGGGTCCGCGAGTCGTGCAGGCGACCGCTTTGCCGGACACTTCGACCAGCTGCTGAGCGAAGCGAATATCCCCGGACCGGATTATTACGAGTTCTCCCGCATGATCGGCGTCATGCAGGGTATACCCGACGAGGGAGCCCGTTACAGTGCGGCCTTCGTCGGTCTGCAAGTCCAGGGACTCGACAAGCAACGGCTGCTGACGACCGCTGGTGAATACCTGCGGATACTCGCTACCGATGCGGACCAGTTCCAACAAACGGTAGACACGGCACTACAGGAAAAAGTGCGTGGCAAGGAAACGGAGGCCGAAGAAAAGGCCGGCCGCATCCAGGCTCTGTCGCAGGAGATCCTGCAGCTACAGCAGCAGATCAGCGCCCTGCAGGCTGAAGTGCGCGCCAATAAGGACAAGCTGACGAGCGGCAGCAGCGCCTATGCCGCTGAAAGCCAAAGACGGCAACAACAGATCAAAAACGATATCGACAAAATCAATCAATACATCCACTAACAATCAAACCAAATGACCATGAACCATCTCATTCAAAAAACAAAGACCCCCGGCTGGTGGAGCGAACCGAAGAATATCGCCACGGCCATCGTCGTCCTGTCATTGCTGGCAGGCATGACCTATGGATTCCTCACCTATGTACTGCCCTGGCTGGTCAAAGTGACCTGGAGTCTGGTGAACCTCGTGATCGGCGGCGTCGTCTGCGGCCTGCTGCTGATGATCGTCACCAACCGGAAGTTCTGGCGGGCCATGAAGTATTTCTCGGAATTCATTGCCAACTGCTCTATCGGTCTGGCCATCGAACTGAACCCTTTCAATATCCTGCAGGCCAAGATCGACCAGGGATATAAGGATAGGGATACCCTGTACAAGCAGTCGGCCCGGCTAAAAGGCAAACAAAGCGAACTGGTTGAAAAGCTCGATGAAAAAGAAAAGGAGTTGCAGCTGAACATTCAGAAAGT
>PMUF01000121.1 GCA_003167015.1 Chitinophagaceae bacterium
TATACGAACCAGTCTCCCCCCTCCTCCAGGAATATCTTCCAATCCTGCGGGCTCCACCACATCGCCGAACAATCCAACGGTACCGACAGTTCCTGCAACTCCCGTTTCACTCCACCGGCCAGCCGCCGGTAAATCGTCANNGTGTAACAAAAAAGCAGCCGGCTTCCCTCATCAAATAAAAAAGCATCCATCCCATCCGGAACTCCCAGCCGCTCCCGCTCTTCCGCGGGCCCGAATACACCCTCCATCAAATCCCCGTCCCCACTCCCCTGCAGGCCGCCCTTCAACCGGCCGAGAAAGCCGAACCGGCGAAACTTCTCCTCCCGCTCCCGTATAAACCGCGCTACCACCAACATCAGCAACGCAAAGACTGCCAGAATTTGCAGAATTTTTTCCATTGCTCAATTTATCATTATTCCTCTTTAATTTTACTGTTATGGACCTTCAACTTACCGGAAAGACAGCCCTCGTGCTTGCCGCCAGCAAAGGCCTGGGAAAAGCCTGCGCGGCAAGACTGGCGGAGGAGGGGGCAGACGTTGTCATCGGCGCCCGCAACGTAGTGACGCTGAACACTGCAGCGGAAGAGATAGAGGCGGTCGCGAAAGGCCGCGTGCTGCCCGTACCGGTGGACGTACGGCAGCCGGAAGAGGCGGCAGCCATCGTTAATGCCACTGTATCTGCCTTTGGTAAAATCGATATCCTGGTCAACAATGCCGGAGGACCTTCCTTCGGTACATTCGAGTCCTTCGATGAAGCTGCCTGGCAATCAGCCTTCGAAGGGAACCTCCTCAGTGCTGTCCGGTTTAGCCGGCTGGTGATCCCTCATATGCGAAAGACCGGCAGCGGCCGCATTATTAATATCGTCAGCCTCTCTGTAAAAACATTCCTCGCCAACTCCGTCCTGTCCACCAGTCTGCGCATGGGTGTGGTCGGTATGGCCAAAATGCTGTCCAATGAGTTAGGCGCCGACCAGATAACAGTCAATAACGTAGCGCCCGGACTGATCCTGACAGATAGGGTCAAAGACACCCTCCATCCACGACCCGGCGCTACCATGGAAGAACTGCTGGCGGAACGCGCAAAAGACATCCCATTAGGCCGGATCGGCCGGCCGGAAGAATTGGCGGCGCTTGTGGCCTTCCTGGCTTCTCCCCTGGCTGGCTATATCACGGGCACTACCATCCAGGTGGACGGCGGCGCGGTGAAGGCACCCTATTGACCGAAAAACGCCAACCGCCTACTGATCCTCCTGCTGCCCCTTGCCGACCTCGTCATCACGAAGCTTGCTAACAATATTGATATTGACAGCCCAGTCAGCCAGCAGGTATACCAACTCTAATTCCACCTTCACGTCTTTGTACCGCCAGTCACCGGTCCTCAACCGCAGCGTGCTGGTCGTGAAAGAGGCTCCGCTCTTCGCCGGTTCCCACTGCCCCTCCAGATAAAAGATACTGCCATCGACAAATTTGACGTAGCAAGTCTTCAATTGACGATATAATTGCTGGTACGCCCGGTTGGCTTCGTCGAAATCGTCGCTGTTAAACATTTTTGCCTGCCAGCTGGCAGTCGTATCATCAGCGGAATGATAGCGGGTAACGACACAGCTCTGCGCCTCAGGCACCATGACGAGTGATGCATAATTTTCGAACTCGCCTTGTGCGAGCACCAGTTCGCCGGTAATGTGCCGAAGGTTGTAAGGGAAATCACGCAGGACAGAATCGATAGCGGAGTGAAATGCCACCACCTTGACCCGGGCATGCAAGAGCGAATCGGCCCGGCTCAGTGAGTCGAGGATGGCCAGGGTATCGGCCCGCGTAAGACCACCGCCGGGCTGCACCATGCTCCCCGTCTGCGTCACGCCCCCGATCTCCGGGGAATGCGCGGTCGCCACTCCGCCGACCTCGGCCAGCACAAGCGAATCATCGTGGCTGAGCGGCTTCAATTTGGACGCCGCGGGGTTGGCGGCGGGGCTGGCAGTAGCAGGAGCCTGCGGTCCCGCCTGCGCGTGGACAGATGCACACGCCACTACGGCCATGATTAGGGTCATAACTGTTTTCATTTGATATGAATTTAAACAAGTGTACGGTTTTTGCCCCGCTCCCGCCAGCACAGCTTATCCACTTATCCACATTTTGCCCGCGTCGCCCGTCCGGCCCATCCCCTCTATCCGCCCGCCTTCCGCGATTTTTCTGTACCTTCGGCCGAAAGTCATCCATGCAGAACCTCAGCAATACGCCTGTTCAGGAAATGCGCCCGGGCTTCCTGGGAAAGATGGTCCACGGCGATAAAAGCTCCCTTGTATTCTGGGAAATCAGAAAGGGCAGCATTACACCGATGCATGATCATGTACACGAACAGATCACTTATATCATGGAAGGACAGCTGGAAATGGTCATAGGAGGCGAAAAATACCTCCTCAACGCCGGAGACTACCATGTTATTCCGTCGCATGTACTCCACTCGGCTATTGCTATCACGGATTGCAAAGTGATCGACACCTTTGCTCCGGCCAGGGACGATTACAGGTAGATTACAGGTAAAAATTTATTTATGG
>PMUF01000616.1 GCA_003167015.1 Chitinophagaceae bacterium
GAAAATACCTGGTAGGGATGATTTTGGCCGGTGCTTGCATATTCCGGGAAAGGGTCTTATTTTAGCGGGATTTCAGTATCTATTCTATGCAAAGGCCAACCGACCTAAACCCCATATCCTACGGGCTGCGTGCGTATCGTGCGCTGCTCAATTCCATCACCATTTTTATTGGGCTGATTAGTTGTCCGTTTGTCCGGGCGCAGGAAAAGGGACAACTAATCAGCCCAATAAAAATGGTGATGGAATTGAGCAGCGCACGATACGCACGCAGCCCGTAGGATATGGGGTTTAGGTCGGTTGGCCTTTGCATAGAATAGATACTGAAATCCCGCTAAAATAAGACCCTTTCCCGGAATATGCAAGCACCGGCCAAAATCATCCCTACCAGGTATTTTCCAGGTCCTTTTTGTCGAAACTATGATCCCGGACCGAAAAATTACTCGTCGCATTTTTATCGAAGTAAGTAAGACTGTTCTTCTTCCGTAACCGGCGGATCAATCCCACCGGCGTCACCACCAACAGGAAAATGATCGTCAGCAAAATTCTGTTGGTGATCTCTCCCATGATAAAGGATAACTTCCCCCATACCCAATCTATCTTCTCGCTCAGGTAAAATGACAGAACTCCCGCCAGCCCAATCACCAACGCGCAATACAGAAAGACCCTGTTTTTGAAAACAAGATACAGCACGATACAGCCGACCGTAATGACCAGCACCGTTTCTTTGGACTTATAATTGGGTGACATCGGCATGGCAGGCCTCGCGCGGCTAAAAAAGAGAATAGATGAAGGGCGCAAGAGCCGTCGCGCTGCCCAATATGATGAATACCGTGAGTAAGATGATCAGGATCATCAGCGGCACCAGCCACCATTTTTTTCTTTCCTTCAGGAAATGCCAAAACTCCCTTAAGAATTCCATACGCAAAGTTTTATCGTTAATCCAGCCCCTTAGCCTGCGCCCTCCCCATCTTCCCCGCCGGCTGATCCTTCTTAAAGATAATAATATTATCCAACACCAGCACATCCATCTCCGTGTCCATCAGACAGGCATACGCTTCGGCAGGATGGCAGACAATAGGCTCGCCCCGTACATTCAGGCTGGTATTGATCAGAACCCCATCTCCCGTCAAAGCCTCGAAGGCATTCAACAATTGCCAGAGGCGGGGATTCGACTCCAGGGTCACCGTCTGCCATCTGCTGGATAGATCGACGTGCGTGATAGCCGGAAACCGGCTCCTGGCCACCGCCAGCTTGTCCATCATTCCCAGCCCATTATAGCCCTCCGGCAGGGTATGATACAGATGCCCCTTCAGCCTGTCCGTCAGCAACATATAAGGAGACTCACCTCCCCGTTCCGTATAATCGCCTGCCCGTTCAATGCGGCATACCGGGGCAAAAGGCCGGAAGCTTTCCCTGAATTTGATCGACAGGTTCAACTTTTTTTGCATCTCCACATTCCGCGGATCGGCGAGTATACTGCGGTTGCCCAATGCCCGGGGCCCGAATTCCATCCTGCCCTGGAACCACCCTACAATTTTCCCTTCCTTAATGGCCTCAGCCACCGTGGCGATCAACTCTTCCTCTACGGCGTACTCCGTATAGATCACACCATTCGTCGTGCACATCTTCCTGATCTCCGCCACCGTATAAGCCGGTCCCAGATAGGCATGGTTCATCCCGTCCCGCGAAGGCTCCACCACCCTGCCCTTTCCGAAATAGAGGTGATACGCCGCAAGCGCTGCCCCCAGGGCGCCGCCTGCATCGCCCCCTGCCGGTTGTATAAATACCTTTTTGAACAGTCCCGCATCCAGGATCTTCCCGTTAGCGACACAGTTCAGGGCTACACCCCCCGCGAGACATAAGTTGTCCATGCCCGTTAGCTGCCGTGCCGTGCCGGCCAGCCGCAGGACAATATCCTCCGTCACCTTTTGAAATGCCAGCGCCAGATTACAATGCTGTTGCTCCAACGGAGATTCCGGCTCACGCCGCGGAAACCCGAAGAGAGTCGCCCATTTTTTATCATTCGTCATCCGTAAGCCCGTCAGGTAATGGAAATACTCCTGGTGCAAAAAGAAAGAGCCGTCCTCATAGACCGTCACCAGGTGGCGGGTGATCTTTTCCCTGAAGGCATGGAATTCAGCGGACTGCTCATCTCCGTAGGGCGCCAGGCCCATGAGTTTATATTCGCCTGAATTAACCTTGAATCCGCAGTAGTAGGTGGCAGCCGAATACAACAGCCCAAGCGAGTGCGGAAAACGGATCTCCCGGAGAAAGCTGATGTCCTTCCCATCGCCCTTTCCAATGGCGGTGGTGGCCCACTCTCCAACTCCGTCTATCGTCAGGATAGCAGCCTCTTCGAATGGCGATACATAGAACGCGCTCGCCGCATGCGACAGATGATGTTCGCAGAACAGCAAAGGCAGCCTTTTCTTATCGAAGGACTGCCATCCGTACAACTCGTCCCGGATGACCTTCCTGAGCATCATCTTCTGCTTCATCCATACCGGCATAGCAGTCAGAAAGGACCCCAGACCCGCCGGAGCGCCCGTATGATAAGACTCCAGAAGTCGTTCCAGTTTCAGTAAAGGTTTGTCGTAAAAGACCACCGCATCCAGTTCGTCCAGCGTGACGCCGGCAAATTCCATGCAGTATTGGATGGAATGAATGGGGAAAGAGGCGTCATTTTTGATCCGGGTGAACCGCTCTTCCTGCGCAGCCGCCAGCACCTTCCCGTCCAGGACGATGGCAGCAGCAGCATCATGAAAATAAGCCGATACCCCGAGTATCAACATAACAAGCGCAATTTAAAACGACCTCGCCGGTCAGCCCTGTCACACCACATCAGCAGCGTAATGGCGGATATTATTCAGTTCTTCATCCTTGAAATTTACCTCCTCTTCCAGATCATAATCATCCTGTAGTCCGAGCCAAAACTTTGGCGTAGTACCGAAGTACTTGGATAGCCGTAACGCTGTATCGGCCGTAATCCTCCTGTTCCCTTTAATGATCTCAGAGATCCGCGTCTGAGGAATAGACGTATCCTTTGCCAGACGATAGGCAGAGATATGCAGGGGAAGGAGGAATTCTTCCTGTAGTACTTCCCCGGGATGAATATTCTTCAATTTTTTAACCGCGCTCATTTTATTATAATTTAATGATAATCCAGAATCTCAACTTCAAAAGCATTGCCACTATCCCATTTAAAAACAATCCTCCACTGATCGTTTATCCTGATAGAATAAAAATCCTTCCAGGTGCCTGATAATTTCTCCAGCCTGTTTGATGGCGGCACCCTGAGATCGGCTATATTTTGAGAGTTATTCAACATCCTCAGCTTTCTTCTTCCAATCTCCTGGATCTCAATAGGTAAAGCTTTGACTCGAATCCCTTTCCAAACCATCTCCGTTTCCTTTGACCCGAATGACTGTATCATACTAACGCTTTACGTTACTTACGCCAAAGGTAAGTATAATATCCCGGATTTGCAATAAAAAAAGCCATCCCGGTCTCCCGGAATGGCTTTGCGTTTTATTCATCAGTTAGCGGAGCCAAAGTAACACCTCACTAATCGAACTTCAGGTCCAGTCCCAAGCCCCTCAATTCATGCACCAGCACGTTGAAGGATTCAGGAATACCCGCCCTCGGGATATTGTCACCCTTCACGATCGACTCATAGGTCTTTGCACGACCGATGATGTCATCCGATTTGAGGGTCAGCAACTCCTGCAGAATATTCGATGCGCCATACGCCTCCAGTGCCCACACTTCCATTTCCCCAAAACGCTGGCCGCCGAACTGCGCCTTACCGCCCAATGGCTGCTGGGTGATCAGACTGTACGGTCCGATACTCCGGGCGTGCATCTTATCATCCACCATATGGTGCAATTTAATGATATAAATGATACCCACCGTAGCTTTCTGGTCGAACCGCTCACCGGTCTCCCCGTCATAAAGATGGGTGTGACCGAAACTGGGCAATCCAGCCTTGGAAATATGTTCTGCGATCTCTTCTACGGATGCCCCGTCGAAGATCGGAGTAGCAAACTTGACACCCAGCTTTTCCCCGGCCCAGCCTAATACCGTCTCATAGATCTGTCCCAGGTTCATACGCGAAGGTACACCCAGTGGGTTCAGTACCACGTCGACCGGCGTTCCGTCAGCCAGGAATGGCATGTCTTCCGCACGAACGATCTTGGCTACTATACCCTTGTTACCGTGCCGGCCGGCCATCTTATCCCCTACCTTCAGCTTACGCTTGACGGCCAGGTATACCTTGGCGAGCTTCAATACCCCTGCCGGTAATTCGTCACCGATGGAAATATTGAACTTTTCGCGCTTGTAACGTCCCAGTTCCTCGTTGTACTTGATGCTGTAGTTGTGCAACAGAATATTGATCGACTCGTCGGTCTTGCTATCACTGGTCCAACCCAGGGGGTTGACATTCAGATAATCGATGCCGCTCAGGTTTTTAGCCGTGAACTTCGCACCCTTGCCGATCTGTACCTCGCCGAAATTGTTGTTGACACCGGCAGACACATGATCCTTCAACAGCACCGTCAGCTTACCCTGCAGCACGTCCATCAGGTCGGACGTATTCTTTTCATGCACCTTTTCTATCTTCTCCAGGGCAGCCTTTTCACGGACCTTGGCATTCTTATCTTTCTTCGCACGTTGGAACAGCTTTTTGCTGATCACCACACCTTCCGTTCCGCTCGGAGCCTTCAAAGAAGCATCCTTCGCATCACCTGCCTTGTCACCGAAGATGGCGCGCAACAGCTTTTCTTCAGGGGTGGGGTCGCTCTCGCCCTTAGGCGTGATCTTACCGATCAAAATATCGCCTTCCTTGATCTGGGCGCCGACACGGATGATACCGTTCTCGTCCAGGTCCTTGGTAGCTTCTTCCGATACGTTAGGGATATCCGGCGTCAGCTCTTCTTCACCCAGTTTCGTATCCCGGACTTCCAGCTCATATTCAGAAATATGCACGGACGTGAACAGGTCTTCCTTCACCACTTTCTCGCTGATCACGATGGCATCCTCGAAGTTGTAACCCTTCCAGGGCATGAAAGCCACCTTCAGGTTACGTCCCAGTGCCAGTTCACCATCCTGTACAGCATACCCTTCCGTCAGGAAGTCCCCTTCCTTCACCTTCTGGCCCTTCTTCACGGCAGGCTTAAGGTTGATACAGGTTTCCTGGTTGGTCTTGATGAACTTCGTCAGCTTGTATATCTTCAGATCTTCTTCGAAAGACACTAGTTTCTGCTGTTCGTTCCGGTCATAACGCACATGGATCTCGTTGGCATCCACGAATTCTACGACCCCTTCTCCTTCGGAGTGGATCTGGATCCGCGCGTCGCGGGCAGCCTTAGCCTCCAGCCCCGTACCCACGATGGGCATTTCAGGACGGATCAGCGGCACAGCCTGACGTTGCATGTTCGATCCCATCA
>PMUF01000363.1 GCA_003167015.1 Chitinophagaceae bacterium
GGAGGTCGGTATAGGTGTCCAGCCGTTCGTTTTCCAGGACGTCCAGGGCGGCGCCGGCGATCTTTCCCTTTTCCAGGGCCCGGATCAAAGCGGCTGTATCATGGACCTTCCCGCGGGAGGCATTGATGAACCAGGGTTTTCTTTCCAGGGACTCGAAAAACGCGTCCCCGGCCATGTGCAAGGTCTCACTCGTCAGCGGCACATGCATACTAACCACATCGGCATACCGGGCCAGCTGTTCCAGGGAGGCTTCCCGGACATTACCTTTGGCGAAGTCGTATTTGTATTTATCATAGGCCAGGATAGTGACATCGAAAGAAGCCAGCAGTTTGGCGAAGGCGCCCCCGGCGTTGCCGAATCCGACGATCCCGACCGTTTTGCCGGTCAACTCGGTTCCCCGGTTGGCCTCCCTGATCCATTTGCCTTCCCTGATCTCCTGTTCACTGGTGGCGATCTTATTCATAAGGGTCAGCAGCATGCCCAGCACGTGTTCCCCCACGGCATTACGATTGCCCTCGGGGCTGCTGACACAGAGAATACCTTTCTCCTGGGCGTAAGGGACATCAATCAGTTCCATGCCGCTGCCCAGGCGGCCGATCCACCGCAGGGAGGCCGCCTGGTCGATGATCGGGCGGTCGATCTTAAGGCGGGTGGTGACGATGAGGCCCTCCACCTCTTCCAGGGAATTAAGCAGCTCTTCATAGGTGATCTGGGGGGAATACTGGACGGTGTATCCTTTTTCCGTCAGTGTTTTGGCCAGATATTCATGGGTTTTGGCAGTAATTATGACCTTTTTCATCTTTATTCAATGGTGGTTGTGTCTTCATTTTCCAGGTGAGTCCTGCAAAATCATGGATAGTCAATTGTTCTGCCCGTTGTCCGAACAGGGGGTCTCTCAGCGTCTCTGCGTCGAAAAGGGCTTTCACTGCATTGCGAAGCGTCTTTCTGCGCTGGTTAAACGCCGTTTTAACGAGCAGGAAGAAGCTCTTTTCGTCCCTGAAATCCGGTATAGCAGAGGGGATAAGGCGGATCACTGCGCTCTTTACTTTAGGCGGCGGGTTGAAGCATTGTTCATGTACTTCGAACAGGTATTCTACCCGGAAAAAAGCCTGGATCAGTACGCTGAGCACGCCATAGGTCTTGGAACCTTCTTTGGCAGCCACCCGCTGGGCTACTTCTTTCTGGAACATTCCAATCACCGTACCGATGTCAGTTTTCCAATCCAGCAGCTTAAACAGGATCTGTGAAGAAATATTGTAAGGGAAGTTGCCTATCACTGAGAATTTGCCTTCGAAGGGTTTTTCGAGTTCGAGGATACTGGCATGCAGTATCTTGCCCTGCAGGACCGGCCAGGTCGTCTGCAGATAAGCGATCTTCTCCTCATCGAGCTCGACCGCCTTGAAATCGACTCCTTCCAGTTCCAGCAGGTATTTGGTGAGGGCGCCGCCCCCGGGTCCTACTTCCAGCAGGCGGGTGAAGGGGTGAGGCCCCGGGACAGGCGTGACGCCCGGAACGGGCAGATCCAGGCTGGCGACGATTTTCCGGGCTATATTCTCGTCCCGAAGGAAATGCTGGCCGAGGGATTTTTTTAAAGTATACATCGGGGAGGCAAAAATACGGGAAATCGTATCTTTACCCGGTAAATAAGAAATAGCGCATGAGCCTTCAACTACAAAAACCCGTGATCGGGATCTCTATCGGTGACCTGAATGGAATTGGAACTGAGCTGATCATTAAGACATTTTCCGACCACCGGCTGCTGGAATTGTGTACGCCGCTCATCTTTGCGTCGAACAAGCTGATCAATTTCTACCGGAAATCCACGCCTGAGATCCCGTTCAACTACCAGAACACCAAGGATTTTTCGCGGATCACCCCCAAACAGATCAATATTTACAACTGCTGGGAGGAGGAGATTGCCATTACGCCGGGGCAGCTGACCGATGTCGGCGGTTCATACGCTGTCAAATCATTGATTACGGCCGTGGAAGCCCTGCGGGACAAAAAGATCCATGGGCTGGTGACGGCGCCTATTCATAAAAAGAATACTCAGTCCCCCGCTTTCGACTTTACGGGGCATACTCCTTATCTGAAGCACGTTTTTAACGCGAACGACGTGCTGATGCTGATGGTGTCGGATAACTTCAGAGTGGGGTTGGTGACCGAGCACATCCCGGTAAAGGATATTGCCCGTCATATCACCCGGGAGGCCATCCTCTCCAAGTTGAATATCCTGCGGGACAGTCTCGTCAGGGATTTCGGCATCGATAAGCCGCGGATCGCGGTGCTGGGCTTAAACCCGCATGCAGGTGACGAGGGCCTGATCGGAAAAGAAGATGAAGAGATCATCAAGCCGGCGATCAAAGACGCCAAACATCATATGATGGTATTCGGCCCATACAGCTCCGATGCCTTTTTTGCCCGGGGCTACCACAACCGCTTCGATGCGGTGCTGGCCATGTACCATGACCAGGGGCTCATCCCTTTCAAATCACTGGCCGCCGGAGAAGGGGTAAACTATACAGCAGGCCTGCCGATGGTCAGGACCTCGCCCGATCATGGCACTGCCTTCGATATTGCCGGTAAGAACAAGGCNNCAGGAATATGATGAAAACCGGAGCAACCCCATGAGAAAGATGGGTGGTATCGTCCTGGCGAATGCCGAGGATGAGAAACTGGAGGGAAGCCGGGGATAAATTTGCCGGCCGTTATTTTCGTAAACCCTTGAGGGGCAAGTACATTCACATTTTTTTGCCAAAGACTTGCAAAAACAGAATGTCTTCTCTATCTTTGAACTGTCCCTATTT
>PMUF01000501.1 GCA_003167015.1 Chitinophagaceae bacterium
TCGCCGAACAGGATGATGAACAGCCGGCCCAGCATGACGAACAGCGGGGCGCCGGGGGGGTGGGGGATCTGCAATTTGTAGCAGCTGGAGATGAACTCACCACAATCCCAGAAGCTGCCGGTGGCTTCCATGGTCATGACAAAAACGGTGCAGGCAATCAGTCCCACGATCCAGCCCACGACATTGTTCACTCGGTTGAACTTCATAGAAAGATAGCTTTTTTTGAAAGTGACGCGAATTAACGTCAATTACCGCGAATTTCCACGAATTTATTGCGCGGGTCGGCCGACTGAAGATAATTAACGGCTAATTAACTGTGTTTCAGACCCCCATCACTCGAAATACACACGCACAGTCTGGTAGAAGAGCCGGCTTTGGAGGTATTGGTTCTGCGATTGTTCGGTGAAGTCCTGCAATCCGAATAGCCCTGCCGCATTGCCCTTTTGGATGGCGATCTCGAGATAGCCGGCTGAATTGAAGAGCGCCAGCTTTTCTCCTTCGCCGACGTCCGCATAGGTCTCGCTGATGCGGTCGATGACTTCATCCCGTTTGAAGACGATGCGGAAGCTGCGTCCCTTCCGGCGTTCTTCGAACTCTTCACGAGTGATATTGACGATGACATTTTCGAAGTGGTCGATGAAAATGATCTGCCCTTCGATCCAGTTATCGCCAAATATCGGGCGCAAATGATTTTTCTCCGAAAAAGGGACATCAGGGGTGCCGATATGCAGAAGGCTGCCGCCATTGACCAGTTCCTGGATGGCGCCTGCCATTACTTTCACGCAATACAAGGTGTTTTTGACGGCGGTCTTTTCAAGCGGCAGCCCGATCACCATCTCGGGGCGTCCTTCGATGATCATGGTCAGCAGACCATTGTCCGCGCACAGATAATATTGGTCATTATGAAAAGCCAGAAGCAGCTGTTCGGGCTTTTTCTCGAACAGGTTCACCAGGATCAGGTGGTAGGTGAAAGGCGGGAAATGACGAATGGCATTCCGGCAGACATAGGCCGCCTGCGGGTAATTAAAGGGAGAGAGCTCATGAGAGATGTCCAGGATGCGGAAATCCGGATTGAGCTGTGTCAACTGGCCTTTGACAGCCCCTACCAGATAATCCCGGTGACCGATATCCGATGTTAGGGTGATTAAGGCCATGTATAATTATTTGACGAACTCCCCTTTCTTATTGTAATAATGCCGGTAGGTCAACCGGTCTGCAAGGGCAGGCGCCATTTTATTGAGGAATACCGTGATCTTGCCGAGCAGGGTCAGGACCAGCGTCCGCCGGCCCTTTGCGATGGCGCGGACGATATGGCGGGCGCACTCTTCGGCGGTCATGATGCTGCCCTCGTCGAGGACTGTTTCTCCCCGCGCTTGTCCATGGCTGTCGAGAGCAGCCAGGCGGATATTCGATGCCGTAAACCCCGGGCAAACCCACATCACGTTGACTCCGCTATGAAGCAATTCGGTGCGCAGGGCCTCCAGCCAGCCTTGCAGGGCAAACTTGCTGGCAGAGTACGCCGTCCTTCCCGGCAATCCCCGATAGCCTGCGGTAGAGGAGATGCCTACGATCGTGCCCTTTTGTTCGAGGATAGACGGCAGAGCGTATTTCGTACAATATACCGCTCCCAAAAAATTGATATCCATTATTTTACGCGTGACGTCCGTATCGCAGTCCACAAACAACGCCCGCATGGATATCCCTGCATTATTGATGAGGATATCGATCCTGCCGAAGGTCTCGATGGTCGATTCGATGAACCGTTTGCATTCTTCCTCCTTGCTGACGTCACAGGCTACTGCATGCAGCAGCACCCCGGCATTCTCCATCTGCAGTTTGTAGATCTTGTCATGGCTACGTCCGCAGGTAGCCACCTTTGCACCGAGAGGGATCAAGGCTTCGATCAATGCTTTACCGATCCCGTCGCTGCCGCCGGTGATCACCACTACTTTGTTCTGGAAGAATGACATGAGGTTAGTTATGGTTGCAAAAATAGGGGACTTCCCCCGTTCTCACAACTTAAGCAACCTGCCGGCCCGGAATGGGCTTTATTTTTTTAACAGGGCCAGCTGACCCAGGTGATAGGATAAATGCCCCGTCCGGTTCAGCACGATATTCAGCCTGTTGCGATGTGGTTCCTTTGCAAAGTCTTCGGCAGATACGGCCGTATGCCGCTCCAGCCATTCGCCGGGCGTCCACCCGCTCAGCTTTTCCGTCAGCAATGCATTGATCGCTGTCCACTGGTTCCGCAATTCGGACATCGGCGGCAGCGCGGTTGCGGCATTATCCGGATTGCTGATGAACAGATCGTCCAGTTGCGGGTACTTCCGTTCTTCCAGTCCCAGTAAAGGCAGCATGTGGTCGTGTACGGCCGTCAGATGTCCCAGCAGGTACACCACCCGGTTTTTTCCCGGTGCAATAGGTTGTAATAGCTGCTCATCGCTATAGGCATCAAAGATCTTCGATGCCCGTTTCACGGCGAGCTCCCAATTGGAAAGTACTGTCGTGATAAACAAATCCTGCTGATTTTTATCCATATGTTTGGTTCTTTTACCGGCCCTAACAAAAAGGCCGCTTATTTTGTTGTCCTAGGCGGTTAAGACTAATTTTGCCGGCTATGAAGCGATTTTCTACGATACTGATCACGGCCATCTTCTTATTGTATGCCTGTAAAAACAAATCCGGCCATAAGACCGATGCCAGCGATATTCAGTTCAAAGTAGACACTTCACAGATTCGCAGTATGGATTCTGTGAGTGCGAGCCAGCGCCGCGCAGATTCGGAACTGTTAAGAAAGGCCGACAGCACGCCGGGTATTAATGCGGGGGAGGGAAATTTCGA
Source organism: Chitinophagaceae bacterium (assembly GCA_003167015.1). GTDB lineage: Bacteria > Bacteroidota > Bacteroidia > Chitinophagales > Chitinophagaceae > Puia. The sequence continues at coordinate 2,842 of PMUF01000501.1, forward strand.
TATTAAGACACCCGCAGGATGGCAACGTGCGGATACGCTCATGGGCAATATCAAAGCCATTATGTTTTCCACTCCTTCGCCCAGCATCAGGTTCCGGACGAATGTCAGTGTGGTCAGCCAATCCATGAATGGTTTGACGCTGGATCAATTTGAGCAGCTGACGCTGAATAATATGGCCAAATATATCCAGCATTTTGTGCTGATAGGGCAAGGTGAACGGGCTGTCGGTGACCTTCACGCCCGCTGGCTCCACTATTCACAAAGCCCCGATGGGCTGGACCTGGAGAATATATTATATATCATAACGGATAAGGGTGTTGCTTATATTATAACCTGTTCAGCGCTGAAGGGGCATTTGTTGCAGAACCACACGGCTTTCGAACAAGCCATCACTTCCTTCCGGATTCATCATTGAGGACTCTATTGCCCTCCGCCAGATCCGCCCGGACCCGATTCCAGCAGCTGGTACAATTCATCGAGCTTCGGTGTTAAAATGATCTCCGTCCTTCTGTTCAGGGCCCTTCCATCAGCCGTACTGTTGGTCTGCACCGGATCGTACGAACTGTGCCCGGAAGCAATGACCCTTGTAGGTTCCACCATATAATCTGTGGTCAGGATGCGGACGATGGCGGTAGCTCTTGCCGTACTCAGCGCCCAGTTATCCTGGTAACGTCCATGGATAGGTATCGAGTCCGTATGCCCTTCGATGTCCACCGTAATTTCCGGATTGTTGTTCAGCACCTGTGCCAGCTTGCCAAGCGCCTCCTTGCCTTTGGGATTGACCACTGCGCTGCCCGAGGGGAACAGCAGGTTTTCCTGCAGGCTGACATATACCTTACCGTTCTTGATCGCTACAGACAGTTCATTCGAATTGAACCCGACCAGCGCATCGGTCATTT
>PMUF01000636.1 GCA_003167015.1 Chitinophagaceae bacterium
ATTCAAATGAAAAAGATTTTACAATACTTATTCGAGCATAAGGCACTGGCCCGGGAGCAGGCCAAGGACGTGCTGATCCGTATTGCCCGGGGCGAATATAACGAGAGCGAGATTGCTGCCTTCATCACGGTATTCCTGATGCGCAGCATTACGATCGAAGAATTGCAGGGGTTCAGGGACGCGCTGCTGGAGCTGTGCGTACGGGTGGATTTCGGCGGACTGGAGACCATCGATATCGTGGGGACGGGCGGGGATGGCAAGAATACCTTTAATATTTCGACATTAGCCTGCTTCATCGTGGCGGGGACAGGGAATAAGGTGGCCAAGCATGGTAATTATGGTGCGTCGACCATCAGCGGGGCGTCCAATGTCATGGAGCAGTTGGGCTACAAATTCAAGAATGATGCGGCCAGGTTGAGGCAGGAGGTGGATGAGGCAGGAATATGCTTCTTACATGCACCGTTATTCCATCCTGCGTTGAAGACGGTGGGGCCGATCCGCAGGAACCTGGGCATCCGCACTTTCTTCAATATCCTGGGCCCCATGGTCAACCCTGCCTTTCCGACGACCCAGCTGGTAGGTGTTTACAGCCTGGAGATGGCCCGCGTCTATAACTATCTGTTGCAGGAGGCGGGGGCGCGTTTTACGATCATCCATGGCCTGGACGGGTATGACGAGATATCGTTGACGGGTGATACGAAGGTGATCACCAACCGGGGAGAAAAGATCATGACGCCGGAAGAATTAGGCAGGAGAATGGTAAATGCTACCGATATTTATGGGGGTAATACGGTGGAAGAGGCCGCGAAGATCTTCACCCGGATATTGAAGGTGGAGGGCAGCTGGGCGCAGAATGCGGTTGTGCTGGCCAATGCGGCGATGGCGTTGCATGCTACCGGGCTTTATGCGGGGTATGAAGAGGCGTATTATGCCGCTGTTGACAGCCTGGAGAGTAAACGGGCGTATGAAGCGCTGGAAAAATTAATTTCTTTGCAATGAACATCCTGGATACCATCATCGAGTATAAGCGGACGGAAGTAGCCGGGCAAAAGGCAGCCGTGGCGACGGCAACGTTGGAAAAGAGCGCTTTTTTTTGGCGGGCGCCTTTATCGTTGAAGGCGGCCCTTACCGATCCGGCGTCTACGGGGATCATTGCCGAGTTTAAAAGACGGTCTCCTTCGAAGGGGGTGATCAATGACCGGGTTTCAGTGGAGGATGTTACCCGGGGCTATACAGAAGGGGGGGCGGCCTGTCTGTCGGTGCTGACCGACGCGTCATTTTTCGGTGGCAGCTATGCAGACCTGGTGGCGGCGAGGGTCAATGCGATACCCATTTTAAGAAAAGAGTTTATCATCGATGAATACCAAATTTTGGAGGCCCGGGCTATCGGCGCTGATGTGATCCTGTTGATCGCGGCTTGTCTGACGCCGGCGGAAGTGCGGCGGCTGGCGGTGTTTGCCCGCGGGCTGGGGTTGGAAGTACTGTTAGAGATCCACAGTGAAGAGGAGTTGGGGCATATTTGCGAGGAGACCGAACTGGTGGGCATCAATAACCGTGACCTGAAAACATTCACGGTGGATATCGAGCGTAGCATCCGGCTGAGCCGTCTGATCCCGGCGGGGAAGATTTTGATTGCGGAGAGTGGGATCAGCCAGGTGCAGACCATCCTGCAGATGAAGGAGGCCGGCTTCAGTGGATTCCTCATCGGGGAGAGTTTCATGAAGGCGGATGATCCGGGGGCGGCTTTTCAGCGGTTTGTGCGTGAATTGCAAGGGAACCATTCTATGGAAAAATAGACGTCTGCGATTGTTGTGACCGAATTTAGTTTAACCCTTAAAAATGGCGGAACGGTGCTGTTGCTGTCCGCCGCCGGTCAACAATTTATGAGAGTAAAAGTATGCGGAATGACCGAGATCGACCAGGTCAAACAACTCGATGCCATGGGGGTGGATTTCGCGGGCTTTATTTTTTATCCCAAATCACCCCGTTATGTGGTCAGGCATTTGACGGGCGACCAGGTAAAAAGGGCCCGGCTTAGGCTCGGTAAGGTGGGAGTTTTTGTCAATGCGACGTATGACGATGTCATGCGGCAGGTGGACGCCTACGGGCTGGATATGGTGCAGTTGCATGGGGATGAGACGCCGAGGTTTTGCGAGCAGCTGGCCAATTATATCACTGTGATCAAGGTGTTCCGGCTCGGGGAAAACGATCCGATCGATTGGATCGTCCGGCCTTACCAGGATTATTGTGATATGTTCCTTTTCGACACGGAAGGGGTCGGGTATGGGGGCACCGGTAAAAAGTTCAACTGGGACATGCTGAAGCCTGCTCATATCGATAAATTATATTTTCTCAGCGGGGGTATTGAACCGGGGGATGTGGAGAAGCTGAAGGTTTTTGCCCGGGAGCCGGTGGCGGCGAAATTGTTTGCGATCGACATCAACTCGAAATTCGAGCATAGCCCGGGCGTGAAGGACCTGAAGAAGATCAGGGCCTTGCTGGATGGGGTGAAGGCGCCGCGATAACCGAGCGAAGCGAAGTTCTGAGCGTGGCGAAGCAGCTCCGACGAAGT
>PMUF01000334.1 GCA_003167015.1 Chitinophagaceae bacterium
CCCCCCCCCCCCCCCCCCCCCCCCCCCCCCCCCTCCCGGGAAGGAATTGCCCGGCGACTGGGGATCGGGAAGCGCTACAGATCCTTTTTTACTGCACATGCACAGTTACCGGGTCAGTTTTGTCAATGCGAATGACGACGTATCCATTCTCCCGGATAAGGCTATATCTTCCTACAACAATTACATGGTTGGCGATAAGAAGAAATGGACCACACACTGTAAGATCTACCAGAGCCTTCTTTATAAGAACCTTTACAATGGCATCGACGTCCACTACCATACCGATGTCGGGACGTTGAAATACGATATCGTTGTTCATCCCGGCGCCGATCTTCGCCAGGTCGTTCTGCAATATGACGGTCAGACCAGTCTTAGCATCCGGAAGAACAGGGTATACATCCAGACCTCGGTAGGTACGGTGCAGGAACTGGAGCCGAATGCCTACCAGGTGAATGCGAAGGGCCGGACGGAGGTGACCTGCAACTATACCTTACTGAGCGGGAACAGGATCGGTTTTACGGTAGAGAATTATTCTCCCGATGCCACACTGGTGATCGATCCGACGGAGGTCTTCTGTTCGTTTACCGGAAGCACTTCGGATAACTGGGGCTATTCGGCCACGTATGACAATGCCGGGAATCTCTACATGGGCGGGATTGTGCTGGATGAGCTGAATCAGCAGAACGGGGTTGGTGGCGGTGGCTATCCGGCCAGTCCCGGGGCTTTCCAGACTACTTTCCAGGGTGGAGAAGATGTCACGGATGGCAGCTATGAATATGATGTCGGCATTATGAAGCTGAGCGCGAATGGAGCAGACAGGATCTATGCGACCTATCTTGGGGGATCGGGGAATGAACAGCCGCATAGTATGATTGTGGACAACAGCGGCGATCTGATCGTCATGGGCCGGACCACTTCGAGCAATTTTCCTGTTACCACGGGGCTGGTGGGCCCCGGCGGCGGATACGATATTTTCATCACTAAATTTAACCCGGAGGGGAGTGGGCTGCTCGGTAGCATCCGGATTGGCGGATCGCTGGATGACGGGGTGAATTTCAGGCCCAAATATGCACAGGAAGGCTCAAATTTTCTCCGGCTCAACTATGGAGATGATGGTCGCGGCGAAATTATCCTGGATGCGTCGGGGAATATCTATGTCGCCGCCTGTACCCAGTCCATAGATTTTCCGACCACTTCCGGCGTTTTCCAGCCCAATCCCGGCAGTACGGCGGCCGCTTCAGAGCCGTGGTTGACCCAGGACGGGGTATTGATGAAGCTGACGCCGAACCTTGCTTCGGTCACTTTCTCGTCGTACCTGGGCGGCAGTGGTATAGATGCAGCCACTGTGCTGGCGCTGAACCCGCTGGACAACAGTATCTGGGTCGGCGGCGGTACGCTGAGCACCAATTTCCCCGGGACCAATGCTGCCAATGTATATCAGCCGGCACCCGCCGAGTCCAGCGCCGGGAGCACTATCAATGGTTTTGTTTCTGTTGTGAGCAATGACGGCAGCACGCTGGAGAAGAGCTCTTATTTCGGCGTGACGTCAACAACCATGATCTACGGGCTCGATTTCGATAACCAGGGCTATCCTTATATAACGGGCACTACCAACGGGGTCATGCCAGTGGTTAATTCTCCTTTCAATGCCAATGGCAACCAGGTGAACGGCAATCAATTCATCACCAAATTGAAGCCGGATCTTTCGGGCCTCGTTTATTCCGCCAATTTTGGCCCGGGCGGCATTCCTTATCCCAATATTTCACCTACCGCCTTTTTGGTGGACCGTTGTCAGAACGTTTATGTATCGGGATGGGGAGGCGGACCGAACAATTACGAAAAGTATACGAGTACCGGCACTTTTGGTCTGACGGCGACAAGCAACGCCCTCCGGACCACGACGGATGGCAGCGACTTTTATTTCTTCGTGCTGCAGAAGAATGCGGCCAGCCAGTTGTATGGCAGCTTTTTCGGGCAGGTCAACGGAGTCTATGGGGATCATGTGGATGGCGGTACGAGCCGGTTTGACGGGCAGGGCGTTATCTATGAGGCCATTTGCGCGAATTGTTATGGCGGAGCGGTCTTTCCCACGACGCTTGGCGCTTATGCGACGAAGAACGGCACGGGTACCTATGGCTGTAATGAGGCGGGGGTAAAGATCGCGTTCAATTTTGCGGGGGTAGATGCGGGGCTGAAGACCGTGACGCATGGTCGCGGGGACAGTGTGGGTTGCGCGCCGTTGTCGGTGTCTTTCCAGGACACCATCCGGAATGCGATTAGTTATATCTGGATTTTCGGGGATGGCACGCCGCCTTTGGCGACGACGAGCTATGCCGAGAACCATACCTATAATGCGATAGGCACTTACCAGGTCACGCTGATCGCTATTGACTCCAACACCTGTAACGTGGCCGATACCGTCTACAGGGATATTGTCGTCAAGAACAATCCGGCAGCATTGGATTTCGATTTTGCCAAGCTGCCGCCGTGTACTTCGTTGAACTTTCTGTTCACCAACCTGTCCACTGCGCCACCTGCCGTGCCCTTTACGGATACTTCTTTCGAGTGGAGCTTCGGTGATGGAACCGCCAGTATCACGGCCGGCACGGGGCAGGTCACGCATTCTTTCCCATCGTCGGGCAGTTACAATGTCACCTTATCGCTGGTGGATACCAACTACTGCAACTACCCGCTGGACACGACCAAAATAGTCAATGTGGCACAGAACGTACAGGCTCAGTTCGTGACGCCGGCCACGGGGTGTGCGCCCGACTCTGCGATCTTTAATAATACTACTATAGGCGGCGAGTATTATTACTGGAATTTCGGGGATGGCAGCCCGATAGATTCTGTAGATATAAATCCCATACATTTCTATCCCAATCCGGGCACTTATACCATTACGCTGATCGCCGTGGATTCCAATACGTGTAATATTGTCGATACGACCAGCTTTACCATTACTCTGCTGTCCAAACCCACTGCAGACTTTTCCTATCAGCCTACTCCGTCTCAATCGAATACGCCGACGGTCTTTACGCCGACTTCGTCGCCGGTGGTAAAATATCTTTGGGAATTCGGGGACGGAACTTCAGAGACGAAGACGGAGCCCGATACGGTTGTTCATCTGTATATCCAGTCCGATACCTTCAATGTTTGCCTGATCGTTACTAACGCGGAGGGGTGTACGGATACTGTCTGTCATCCGGTGCAGGCGATCATTCATCCGCTGCTGGATGTGCCGAATGCTTTTACTCCGGGGCGATTCGGGCAGAATGCGGTGATCAAGGTCGTGGGTTTCGGCATTACGAATATGACCTGGCGGATCTATAACCGATGGGGCCAGCTGGTATTCCAGAGTGATAATCCGTATGATGGCTGGGACGGCACTTACCGGGGGGTAGTACAGCCGATGGATGTGTATGCGTATACGCTGGAGGCACAGTTTTCCGATGGCACACGCGCTGCCAAGAAAGGAGATATTACATTGATTAGATAATGAAAAACACGCTATTTGAGCAGAAGGTACTATATCGCTGCCTGGTTGATGCTTGTTTGCCTTAAGGGGGTTGCCCAAGCGGGAGCTTCCAATATTGAGTTCGTTGAGAATAAGGGGCAATGGGACAGCCGGGTAAAATTCCGTGGAGAGATCAGCAACGGGAGCCTTTTCCTTGAGAAGGGAGGTTGCACGGTATTGCTGTATCACCCAGACGATCTGACGAGATTGTCGGAGGATCGTCACGGCCGGCAGGCAGCCAGTGGAAAGACCGGCCGCAGCGGCGATTCTCTCCGGTCGCATGCCTACCGGATGAATTTCGTCGGCGCCAACGATCAAGTTACGATCGTTCCNNGATATCCGTTATTATACCAATGCCGGTCAGCTGAAATATGATCTGATCGTCCATCCCGGAGCGGATGTCAGCCGGATCCGGATGCGATATGACGGGGTTGACAGGCTGAGTACAAAAAAAGACCAGCTGGTCGCGACGACTTCCGTGGGGGTGGTGACGCAACTGGCCCCTTATTCTTATACATTCGATGAACGGCGTGGCCGGGCGGAGGTCCGTTGCCGCTATGTTATCCACAATGGTAATACGGTGAGTTTCGATGTGGACGACCATGATGCCGGCGCGACGCTGATCATCGATCCTACCATTGTATTCTGTTCGTTTACGGGCAGCAAGGTCAGCAACTGGGGTTTTACGGCGACGCCGGGGCCTGACGGCAGTTTTTTTGCCGGAGGCATTGTATTCGGCGATGCGTATCCGTTCACCACCGGAGCGCTGCAGCCGGTATGGGGGGGTGGTTCCTTCGATGTGGGCATTCTCAAATTGAGCCCTAACGGGGCGGACAAGGTATGGGCCACCTTTCTCGGCGGCGATGATAGCGAGACGCCGCACAGCATGATCACGGATGCGCAGGGTGACCTGATCGTCCTGGGCAGGACTTATTCGACGAATTTCCCTTTTATGACTACGGCGGGTAGCGGCGGCGGCGCAGATATATTCGTCGTCATGATCAATGCAGCCGGCAATAGTATGATAGGATCCATCCGGATCGGGGGCAGCGGCAACGATGGGGTGAATACGCAAGACCAGCTGAGGGCCGGGGGCGGAGCCGAGAAGGCGGAAGATCTGATCCGCAATTATGGTGATGATTCCCGGAGTGAAGTCATTCTGGACGGGAGTAATAATATCCTGGTGGCGACCAGTACGCAGTCTTCGGCGGCGACGGGGTCGGCGGGCGCCTTCCCGATCGTAGGCTCCGTCTTTCAGCCGAACTTCGGCGGTGGCAAGCAGGATGGGGTGGTGCTGAAATTAGATCCTAAATGTACTGACCTGATCTGGAGTAGTTTTTTGGGTGGGAGCGGCGACGATGCCGCCTTTGTGCTGCGGCAGAATCCCCTGACCGGGGATATTTTCGTGGCCGGGGCGACTAGCAGCACTAATTTGCCCGGTGACAAGACAGGTGTCTTGCAGGGAACGTACAACGGAGGCGTATGCGATGGGTTTGTCACGCAGATCTCTGCTGACGGGACGACACAGAAGAAGACGACTTACCTGGGTACACCCGAGGCGGAAGCCATTTACGGTATCCAGTTCGACAGAAATG
>PMUF01000131.1 GCA_003167015.1 Chitinophagaceae bacterium
CGGCGTATCAGCGAGCGCGGCAAGCCCTGCACCAAGGCCGACTTTCTGCAGCCAGGTAACCAGCAGGTAGCTGCAGGTTATATCATCTATGGTTCGTCTACCATGATGGTGTATGCGACCCGGCGTGGGGTCAACGGGTTTACTTTGGACCCTTCCATCGGAGAATTCACACTGAGCCATCCGAATATCAAATGCCCCGAGAATGGGAAGATCTATTCGGTCAACCACGGTTTCTTTTTTCAATACGATGATCCTGTCAAGGCCTATATCGACGCCTGTCAGAAAAAGAACAAGGACAATGGCGGTCCCTATACCCAGCGTTATATCGGGAGCATGGTATCCGATGTACACCGTAACCTGATCAAGGGCGGCATCTTCATGTATCCTGCCACTGTCAGCCGGCCGAAGGGTAAGCTGCGCCTGCTCTATGAATGCAACCCTTTTGCCTTCATCGCAGAGGTAGCCGGTGGCAAGGCCACCGATGGCCGGCAGCGGATCCTGGATATACAGCCCACGGAGCTGCACCAGCGATCGCCTTTTTTCATCGGCAGCAGGCTGATGATGGAAGAGTTGGAGACTTATCTTAACAAGGGATAAGGCGGCTGAAAGTGGCCTGGCGCAGAACGGTTTTCCTGATGCGCCGGAAAGAGATTTGCCGCCGGTGAGTGAACCCCATGTATTCATATAGCCGGATGGCCCGTTCGTTGCCGGTCGCCACATGCAAGACGGGAATGATCCCGGAAGTATACTGCAGCCGGCACAGCCGGGCAATCAGCCGTTGCGCATATTGTCGTCCCGTATATTCCGGGTGCGTGCAAATGGCGCTAAGCTCGGTGTACCCTTTCAACCGCAAGCGTTCCCCCGCCATGGCGACCAGCCTTCCATTCATTCTGATACCATAGTATGTGCCGAGCCGCAGGGTGTCCCTGTTATAATAACCCGGCTGCACGCCGGTAATCAGATCATACATCTCCTCCTTGTCGGCTTCGCCTAGCAGAGATAGAGGTACATCTTCAGGGTCCGTTATGGCTGCAGGACCTATCATTTGTGCACAAGGCAGTTCGAGTTCGATCACCCATCCGACCGGAGGCGTTGGCAGTTCACCGATCAGGTAAAAGGTTTCGCCTTCTTTTATCAGCGGGTCTAATGCAGCCACGCTATCCTGGCCGGCCGGATGACAGGCGGCGAAAGGTAAGATCCCGGGCTGGTAGCGTTTGGCCAGGTCTCCGCCAATGGCAAAGTTGGCATGATAACTGTCTAATGCCCACCAGGCAGGGTTATCCAGTGCTGTTTCCATATTCTTCAATTTATGACTTTTCGATCCATTCACAGGCGCTTTTTTGTCGGTATGCTTATCCTGGTGGTGACGTCTCACGTAACCGCAGGCACGCCGGCGCCGTCTACCCCACCTGCCTCGATGTCCAGGCAAATCCTGGTCTTTGTCAACGAATATCGCCGGTCCAAGGGGCTGCCGGCTTTGCAGCCCAATTCTTTCATTTCATCGGTGGCGCTAGGTCACAGCAGGGACATGCTGACGGGTAAGAGCCCGTTTGGGCATGACGGTTTCCGGCAGCGGATCAACGTGATCAGCAGTCGCCTGGGAAAGCTGCATGTGGCGGCTGAAAATGTCGCTTCGGGGCCGATGGGGGCGCGGGAGGTGGTCGACGGCTGGCTGCACAGTCCCGGCCACCGTCGTAATATCGAAGGTGATTTCCGGCTGACCGGCATCGGACTGGCCGAAGGTCGTAACGGGATGATCTATTTCACGCAAATATTTGTGCGGTGAGTCCGCTCTGTCGGGCTAAGAGCGGGATTGTGCGTTGAACGTGCATATTTGTGTACGGGGCAAACGTGCCTTTTTCGTAATTTTAGGGCATGACAGATGAGATCATTATTTCCGTCAATAACCTGACCAAGAACTACGGCCAGTTCGAAGCTGTGAAGGGCATCAGTTTTGAAGTGCGGGAAGGGGAGATCTTCGGCCTGCTGGGGCCCAATGGCGCCGGCAAATCCACCACCCTCGAGATCATCGAGACTTTGCGGGAAAAGACCGGTGGCCAGGTGATGGTCGACGGCTTCAACCTGGACAAAGACCCCGGCGAGATCAAAAAGATCATCGGCGTACAATTACAGACCTCCGGCTATTACCCTGGCCTCACCCTGATCGAGTTGATCGAGCTTTTCGGTGGTTTGTACAACCAGCCGGTCAAACCGCTGGAATTGCTGGATACCGTCAATCTGCGGGACAAAGCCAAGGCGAAATACAAGGAGCTTAGCGGCGGTCAGAAGCAGCGATTTTCGATCGCCACGACGCTGATCAATCAGCCGCGGATCATTTTCCTGGACGAGCCGACCACAGGGCTCGACCCCCAGGCGCGACGTAACCTCTGGGATCTGATCAGGGCGATCAGGGACAGGGGGACTACCGTCATTATTACGACCCATTATATGGATGAGGCAGAAGTGTTATGCGACCGTGTAGCCATCATCGATTCGGGCAGGATCATTGCCATGGAATCTCCGGACCGGCTGATAGACCGGCTGGTGGCTACCGGGTTCGAGCGACCGAAGGAGGTGAAGCAGGCTAACCTGGAAGACGTCTTCATTCATCTGACCGGGCATGCATTACGCCCAGAAAATTAGAAGCTTATGAATATCGCCTTTACCGACCTGCGTTACCCGATCGGGAAATATGAACCCCGGCCATTTTCCCAACAGCAGAAAGAAGAATGGCTCAACGATATCAAGTTCCTGCCCCAGTTGCTGGAGAACGCCGTTATCAACCTGGATGAGTCGCAGCTGCAAACCCCTTATCGTGATGGAGGCTGGACCATCCAGCAGGTAGTGCATCATGTGGCGGACAGTCATATCAATGCTTATTGCCGTTTCAAGCTGGGGCTTACCGAAGACAATCCTACTATCCGGCCGTATGATGAAGCGGCATGGGCGCTACTGAACGATACGGATAAAATTCCCATTAATATTTCTCTTACCCTGCTGTATGCGCTGCATACGCGCTGGTATTCGGTGATCGCGGACCTTACGCTCGCCGACTGGGAGAGGAAGGTGTTTCATCCTGAAGCGCAAAAGGAAATGACCCTGTGGTATCTCCTGGGTAACTATGCCTGGCATGGTAAACACCATGTGGCTCATATTACATCCCTCCGGGACCGAAATAAATGGTGATTATGAAAGATCTCAGCTGGAAAACGCTGTCCTCGAAATATTTGTTCAAAGATACCTGGTTCACGCTCCGTGCAGACACCTGTGAAACGCAGGAAGGCAAGCTCATCACACCCTATTATGTGTATGAATTCCCCGACTGGGTCATCGCTGTCGCCCTGACGGAGGATGGAAAATTCATCCTGGAGAGACAATACCGTCATGCCCTCGGGGTAACGAATTTCGAACTGCCGGGAGGCTGCGTCGAAAAATCCGATCCTTCGCTGGAGGTAGCTGTCCGGCGGGAGTTGCAAGAGGAGACGGGTTATACTTTCGACAATGTGGAATTCCTGTGCAAGACTTCGGCCAACCCGTCCACGAACAACAATTGGGCGCATATCTACCTGGCTACCGGGGGCAGGCTGACGCAGAAGCAGGACCTCGATCCCAATGAGGAGATCGAGGTCTATTTGTATACGTTCGATGAGCTAAAGCAGCTGCTGAAGGATAACGGTATCATTCAAAGCATGCATGTAACGGCGTTTTTTTATGCTTTCCAGAAATTGGGATATTTCTCGCTGTAGGTGCGGTTGTACTTCCGCGACGACGAATACGCTGCCACACACGACAACGAGGTCTTTGGGCTTTGCATGTGCCTTTGCTGCCTGCAGCGCTTCTGCAACAGTAGGGTAGGGCCGGCCGTTCAATCCCGCCGCTAAGGCCTGCGTCGCCAGCTCATCCTGCGGCAGGGCACGGGGGATCTGCGCCCGGGTAAAATAGTAACGGGCCTGTCGGGGAAGAAGCGCCAGCACTTTGTCGATGGCCTTGTCTTTCACCATGCCCAGTACGATATGCAATTCTTCGTGGTCTGTCAGTTCGATCTGGCGCAGCAGCTGGCGGATGCCGTCTTCGTTGTGCGCCACGTCGAGAACGATGTCCGGCTGTTCATGGATGATTTCCCAACGGCCATGCAGGCCGGTCAGCTTTTTTACCTGCCGGAGGGCGCGGTGGACGACGGTGGGGTCCAACTGCCATCCTTTGCTCCGCATCAGGTGTACGGTCTCGAGTACGGTCAGCAGGTTGCGCGCCTGGTAGATGCCGGCCAGGTCCAGGGTATAGAAGTCGACGTCGGCAGCGACCGGGGTAGTAGCGACTTCTACTTCCAGGGTATGCCGTCCATATTTCCAGTCGGTGACATATCGCTGCTGGTCGGCAAAGGTCAGCGGAGCGTTTTCCAGCCCAGCTTTTTGTTGAAATACCGGTGCCGTTTCAGGCTGGTGTTCGCCAATGACGACCGGGACTCCTTTTTTGATGATGCCTGCTTTTTCCCCTGCGATCGCGGGTAGGGTATCACCCAACAGGTTCATATGATCATAGCCGATGTTAGTGATGACCGACAGTTCGGGAAGGATGATATTGGTACTGTCGAGCCGGCCGCCCAAGCCCACTTCTACGATGGCGATATCCACCTGTTGCTGCGCGAAATAATCGAAGGCCATGATGACCGTCACTTCGAAGAAGGAAGGGTCGATACTGTCGGCCAGGGGCCGGATCTTTTCTACAAAGTCCATGACAAAGGCTTCGTCGATCATTTTTCCGTCGACTTTAATCCGCTCGCGAAAATCCTTCAGATGGGGTGAGGTGTAGAGTCCCGTTTTATAGCCTGCGGCCTGGAAGATAGCGGCCAGCATATGACTGGTCGAGCCTTTGCCATTGGTGCCTGCTACATGGATAGATTTGAATTTGCGTTCGGGATGGCCGGCAAATTCGGTGAGCAGGTTCGTATTAACGAGGTCTGCGCGGTAGGCCGCTGCGCCTATACGGCTGTACATCGGTAGTTTGCTGAAAAGATAGTCCAGCGTTTGCTGATAGTCCACCATAGGGGTGCAAAGATAAATGTCCTCCTCTAATTAATGAACCCTCAAATTAACTGCAATCGGACCTACGGATTCATCACCTGCTACAAACTTTATCTGTTTAATCTTACGCAGCGCTATATCTATCAGACTTCTATCTGAAATAGTTGACCCCAATAATCTATATTCTGCGCTGATGACATTTCCATTTTCGTCGACATGGACGGTAAGCATTACTGTCCCATTTTGATTGAAATCATCTGTAAATGAAGGCATGTGTGCGATACCCCTGCCTTTTAAATTACCTAGAAGAACAACGCCGCTATTCCCATGGCCTGCTCCGCCGGTATAGTTCGTTGCAGTAGGGTCGCCGCCCGGTGCGCCCTGGTCGCCGTGTCCGCCGGCGATGCCCTGGTTGCCGCCGGGTTTGAAGTCATCGGCGTTGTTGCCGCCGGTGCCGGTGCCGTTCACGCCATGGAATACCGCTTTGGGATGGGGCTTCTGCTGTACTGGTTGCGTCTCCGGCTGTTTGACCGGTTTCACTGCTTTCTTCACAATTTCTTTGTCGGGTATTTTGGTCGCATCGGGCTTGGTGACGACCGCCTTTTTCACCACCGGGGCCTCTTCTTTGTTGTTGTCGTCCGTTTCAACATCCTTCACCGGTTCCTTCTCAACGACTGCCTGCTTAGGCGGAGTATACTTTTCCTTGTCTTCGGCCGAAGGCTGTCCCGGCAGGTAAGGCTGATCGGTACCCAGGCCCTTGTCGCTGTTGCCGAGGTTGACTTCCATGCTGTCCACCACGACAGGCACCGGTTCGACCGGCCGGGTCCAGCTCACATACAGCAAAAGGATCATCAGCAGGGTGCAGATACCAACGGTATACCCTGTTGCCTTCCAGTTTTTTTCTGATTCGAATGTATCTGCCATAGAGATTGATTCCGTTCACGAATTTACCACTTTAT
>PMUF01000125.1 GCA_003167015.1 Chitinophagaceae bacterium
ACTCGTTGCTTTCAGCATATACGCTGCAATCTGGTTGAGCACCTGGCCTTTGAAGGGAATAGGGCGGGGAAGGATCACGTCGAAGGCAGAGATGCGGTCGGATGCAACCATTACCAGACATTCATCGGCGATGGTATAGACATCCCTTACTTTACCGCGATAGAATTTCGTCTGATGGGGAAACTGCAATGTCTTCATGGCGGCAAAAATAAATTAAATTTCCAGGACAGCATGACAATACGTATTTTAGTAATACGTTAAGCTTATCTAATCGAAAACTTGCTTATGAGACAAAAATATCTGATTCCACCAGTCATTATTCTTCTTTTCTGTGCTTTTTCGTTTCCTGCCTTTTCCCAACAATCGTATACCATTACCGCCACTGTCCGGCAAACCCAGACAAAGACCAGCGTTCCTGCCGTCAGTGTCACCGTGAAGGGTTCCGTTACGGGAACTTTTACCGACGACCGGGGCCATTTCAGGCTAACAACGGCTGCGAAACCGCCTTTCGTGCTGATCATTTCCTCCATTGGTTTCGAGACCCAGGTAGTGACGGTCAGCGATCCGTCCGCGCCTGTGCAGGTGGAAATAGTGCCTAGTTCCACGCTAGGCAGGGAGGTGGTGGTATCCGCCACCCGCTCGGCCATCAGAAGCCTCGAATCACCGGTCTCCATTGAAAGGATGAGCAGTACCGCTGCCCATGAGGTGGCTGGTCCTTCTTTTTATGACGCCATCGCGAACCTCAAAGAAGTGGATGTCGTCACGTCCTCGCTGCTGTTCAAGACCATGGGCACCCGCGGCTTCAACGGCAGCGGCAATACGCGGATGAATCAACTGGTGGACGGAATGGACAACCAGGCCCCGGGCCTCAATTTTTCCGTCGGCAATATCTGCGGACTTAGTGAACTGGATGTGGACAACGTGGAACTGCTGCCAGGTGCTTCCTCTGCTCTTTACGGATCTGGCGGCATGACAGGTACTATACTCATGACCAGTAAGGACCCGTTCAAATACCAGGGTTTCAGCGCCCAGATCAAACAGGGGGTCAATCATCTGAACGATGACAACAGCCCTGCCGCGCCATATTACAACTGGATGGGGCGTTATGCGAAGGCGTTCAATGACAGGTTTGCCTTTAAGGTAGTGGCCGACTATACACAGGCCAAGGACTGGATGGCAACCGACTACCGCAACTATGTGCCTTCGACAGGCCAGGTCACGAATGACACCCGTGCCCTGCCTTCTTACGATGGGATCAATACCTATGGCGACGAGAGCGCGTATTTCAATGTGCAGACAGAGCTGAATTCCATCTCGGCGCAATATGCCGCCGGCGCCAGCCAGGCCGCCGCCGCCAGTGCCGCCTATGCAGCAGCGAATCAACCTGCACTTGCCGCCCAGTATGCTGCCGAAGCCGCCCAGTTAAAGGCCGAGGCTACCCAGACCGGCCAGCTAGCCGCTGCGACGCCCGCCAATTCCAATGTAACTCGTACGGGGTATGCCGAGAATACCCTGACTAATTATCATGCCTATAACCTCAAACTGGATGGCGGACTGTATTACAAGCTGACGCCGGGAACCACCCTCAGCCTGATCGGTGATTTCGGTAAAGCCAGTACCATCTACCAGGGTACCGACCGCTATGCCCTGAAGGATGTGAAGATCGGCCAGTACAAGGCCGAAGTCGCGGGCAAGCATTTTTATGTCCGGGCTTATACGACCCAGGAGAATGCCGGTAACTCCTATGATATGGTGGCTGTGGCTACTTTACTCAATGAAGTGTATGCGCCCACTGCAAGCACCTGGGCGCCCAACTATCTTGGCGCCTATGCCACGGCCTTCGGCACGGCGTTACAGGCCGGGCAGTCTCCTACGGCGGCTTATGCTACCGCCAGCGCTGCCGCAAGAGCGTATGCCGATGCCAACAGGCTTCAGCCCGGGACGGCCGCTTTCAACAAATCCGCCGATTCCCTCGAAAAGCTGCCGATACCGCAGGGTGGCAAATTCAATGACCAGACGGATCTGTATGTCGGGGATGCGATGTATAATTTCGGGGATCAGGTCAAATGGGTGGATATCACCGTCGGCGCCATGACGCGGGAATTCGTGCTGAACTCGCATGGTACGATCTTCGCGGATACGGCAGGGCGCATCGATATCAACGAGACGGGTGCATTTGCGCAATTACAGAAAGGCTTCTGGGACGATTTCCTGAAGATATCCGTATCCGGCCGCTATGACAAGAATTCCAACTTCAAGGGCCGGTTCACGCCCCGGGCGACGGCCTTGTTTAAAGTAGCGCCCGACAATTATATCCGCGCTTCTTTCCAGACGGCCTATCGATTCCCCTCGACGCAGAACCAGTTTATCAATCTGCAGACCGGCTCTGCCAGGCTGATCGGCGGTCTGCCGCAGTTTATTACCTTCTACGGGCTGAATGACGGCACTACCTACGATACGGCTACGTTGAATAAGTATGCGGCTACCGGCACCGCGCCGACACCCTACCAATACACCACCTTCAAGCCCGAATCCGTGGCCAGCTGGGAATTGGGTTATAAGGGACTTATAGGGAAAAAGCTGCTGATAGACGTCTATGGATTTTATGCCCAGTATACCAATTTCATCGGGCTGACGGTACTGGTCAAAGATCCTTTCTCCACCGGCACTTTCGTTCAGAATGCACAGAATACCTTCGGCATCTACACCAACAGTCCCACCAAGGTCAATACCGAGGGCGCAGGTATCGGGCTGGATTATTCGCTGCCGGCAGGTTTTATTGTCAGCGGTAATTATGCCTACAACAATATCAACAGCAAGGACGAAAGTCAGCAGACGGACTTCAATACGCCTAAGAATAAGTTCAATATTTCACTGGCAAACTATACCGTTGCCAAGGTTTATGGCTTTAATGTCACCTATCGCTGGCAGGAGTCGTATCTGTATCAATCCTCCTTTATCACCGGTACTACGCCGGCGTTTGGGACCGTGGATGCGCAGATCAGTTGGAAGATCCCGTCCATTCACAGCCTGGTTAAGATTGGCGCCTCGAACCTGCTGAATAAATATTATAANNCGCCTCCAATCTGTTGAATAAATATTATAATGATGCCATCGGGGATGCCCGCATCGGCGGACTGTACTATATCAGCTTCGGCTACAATATCTTCTAACCGATCACATAGTTGTAATACGACAAAGGGCCTGTCAGGTGACAGGCCCTTTTTTATAGAAGTTTTTATACGTTAAATCGGAAGTGCATGACGTCACCGTCTTTCACGACATATTCCTTGCCTTCGATGCGCAGCTTGCCGTTATCGCGTGCTGCGGCTTCCGACCCGAACTGGATAAAGTCCTTGTAGGCGATGACCTCCGCTTTGATAAAGCCCTTTTCAAAGTCCGTATGGATCACACTGGCGGCCTGTGGCGCCTTCCAGCCTTCATGGATCGTCCAGGCCCTGACCTCCTGTTCGCCGGCGGTGAAATAGGTGACCAGGCTGAGTAGCTTGTAAGTGGTGCGGATCAACTTGTTGAGTGCCGGCTCCGTCATCTTGTATTCTTCCATGAATAATTGCCGGTCGGCGGGGTCTTCCATCTCGGAGATCTGCGCTTCGATAGAATTGTTCATGATGATGACCTGCGCCTGTTCGCCGGCTACAGCTGCCTTCAATGCTTCGGAATAAGCGTTGCCCGTATGCATGGATGCCTCGTCTACATTGGCTACATAGAGTACCGGTTTTTCCGTGAGGAGGAACAGGTCGGCAATGGCTGTCCGGTCTTCTTTGGACAGGTCCAGCTCGCGGATGCTGCGTCCCTTTTCGAGGTGTTCCTTACAGCGCTTCAGGACTTCATATTCGGCCTTGACCTTTGGGTCGGCCGTCTTCAGCATCTTTTCCGTCCGGCTGAACTTTTTTTCTACGCTTTCCAGGTCTTTCAGCTGTAGTTCAGTGTCGATGATCTCCTTGTCGCCGATCGGATTGATCGCTCCTTCGTCCCGGAGGATGTTCTCATCTTCAAAGCAGCGGATCACGTGTACGATAGCGTCTACCTCCCGGATATTGGCGAGGAACTTGTTACCCAGTCCTTCTCCTTTGCTGGCGCCTTTCACCAGTCCGGCGATGTCCACGATCTGCAACTGGGTAGGGACGATACGCTGCGGCTTTACGAGAGCGGCCAGTTTGTCGAGCCTTTCATCCGGGACGTCCACCAGCCCTGTATTGGGTTCGATCGTGCAGAACCGGTAATTGCTGGCCTGCGCCTTGGCGCTGTTGCTAACCGCATTGAACAAGGTCGATTTTCCCACATTCGGCAATCCTACAATACCTGCTTGTAAAGCCATAAATATTTTTTCATTAGATATGTTGCGGAAAATGCCCTAGCTTATTTTAAGGGCATTTTCCGCATATTGAGGCCGCGAAATTAGGCAATTAATGTTAATTTGGGGCATGGCTTTAAGCAGAATATGGGCGGCTTTTATTCTGGTCTCGATCCTGGTCGCCGGTATCCGGTATGCGTTCGTTCCCGCAGATAAGGAGATTTTCAGTAATATGGTGGTTGGCAAGGCCGGGGATGGCGGTCAGAGCGCTGACGGCATCATAGAGACCTGTACTCATGCCGTCACCCTTGCATTGGGCCTTATCGGCATCATGGCCCTGTTTATGGGGCTCGTCAGTATTGCCGAGCAGGCGGGAGGAATGCGTTTTCTGGCCCGGATCACGGCCCCATTTTTCTCGAAGCTCTTTCCTGAACTGCCGAAAGGACACCCTGCGATGGGCCACATGGTCATGAATTTCTCCGCCAATCTGCTGGGGTTGGACAATGCCGCCACACCGTTCGCCTTAAAGGCTATGGAAAGCCTGCAGGAGCTCAACACCGATAAGACGACCGCCAGCAACAGCCAGATCATGTTCCTCTGTCTGCATGCGTCGGGGCTGCAACTCATCCCGGTCAGCATGATTGCGCTGCGGGCCGCCGCCAGGGCGCCCGATCCCACCGATATTTTCATTCCTATCGTCATCGCCACCTTTATCACGACGCTGGCATCGATGAGCATTGTAGCGGTGCGGCAGAAGATCAACCTTTTCCAGCCTGTCATCCTGGCGTGGATCGGCAGTCTTTCTTTACTGATCGCCGCGCTGGTATTCTATCTCCGGACCCTGAGCGCCGACGGTGTGCAGTCCTTTTCCCGGGCGTTGAGCGGGGGGATCATTCTTTTTATTTTCCT
Organism: Chitinophagaceae bacterium; assembly: GCA_003167015.1. Taxonomy (GTDB): domain Bacteria; phylum Bacteroidota; class Bacteroidia; order Chitinophagales; family Chitinophagaceae; genus Puia. Next base: position 5,225 of record PMUF01000125.1, read on the forward strand.
GCTGATCGTAGGGGTTGCGCTATATAGAAAGATCAATATTTTCGATGCCTTCGTACAAGGCGCCAAAGGCGGGTTTGAAACGGCGGTCCGCATCATTCCTTATCTCGTGGGCATGCTGGTAGCCATCAGCATGCTGCGCACCAGCGGTACTTTCGGCGTGATCATCGACGGGTTGAAACATTTCTTTACGGCTATCGGTACCGACACACGTTTTGTCGACGGTTTGCCGACGGCGCTCATCAAGCCGCTCACGAGTGCCGGCGCCAGGGGCATGCTGGTGGATACCATGAATACGCTGGGCAAGGATAGCTTTGCGGCACGATTGTCTGCTATTTTACAGGGTTCGTCCGAATCGACCTTTTACGTCGTTGCGGTGTACTATGGCTCTGTAGCGATCCGCAATACGCGATACTCCATCGGCGCCATGCTGCTGGCCGACCTGGTGAGCATTGTCAGTTCTATCTTTTTGTGTTATTTGTTTTTCGGCTAATGTCCGAAGCAAAAGCGGGCTGTCAGTCCGAAGGCATCCGGCACGAAGTTGATGCTGGGCACGAAGTCGAGTTCCGGCTTCCAGTCGAGGGAAAGATTGACGGGGGCGTTCTGAAATTTATAATCCAGTCCGATGACGCCGGTAGGACCGAACCAGGTCTGGCCGGACTCGAACCCGAGGTAAGCGCCGCCGCCATAGTAAAAAGTAAAGTCGGGGACGCCGCCGATCAACTGATGCTTTTCATAGAGACCGCCGATGCCTAACCGCGAGCCGAAGGACACCAATCCTTCAATGGCGTTGCTTTCGTTGATGAAATATTTGACGCTGAGGGAATTGTTGAGNNAAATTGTTTTAGGTCCAAGTGGAACGAAAATAACGGGCGGCTTAAGATATTGTTCCTGTTAGAACTTTCTTAAAATCAGCTTTCCCGGAATTACGGATGCTTTTTGGGTGTCGGTGGTGGTTTGACGATCGGTATGGATGGGATAGGCGCTTTTTGCGAGGGTGCAGATTGAATGGCCTCTCTTTCCGCCTCTTCAAATTCCTGGTCCGCATTGGGATTTTTGATAGACTCGAAGAGTTCCTGTTTGGACTTAGGACGTCGTTTCTCCTGCCACTTAAACCCGCGCAGGACCATTTCGTCGAAATTGACCTTGTGCATGGGGATCACCGAGCCTTCGGCGTCACTGCGGAGCACGACCCTGTTCAATTCCTTGCCTTTGGGTTTTCCCGCCGAGTCCAATGCCACGTTTCCGGCAGAATCCATTTTGGGGGCAAAGACCATATCGATGACGTCGGCGTGTGAATGGTTGACGCCCGAGTAAGCCTTGTCATCGCCCTGCATATAATAGATGCTTTCCGCATTGCCTTTGGCGCGGATATAATGGATGTCCCCATTCTCGAAATAGCAGTTGATGGTAGTGCCTTTGAGCTGATTATAGAAATTCCTGGCCACCTTGTTGATGGCCAGCGCGCTCTCGAAGACATATAGCCGGTCGGCCTTTTTATTCTTGGTATAGACGTACATGGTATCGCCGGTGATCTGGTAGTTGCCGCTGCCCCAGGCAACAGGATTGTAGTACAGCCGGAAAATGGAATCCTTCGCTGAATAATACAGGCTGTCGGATACCGCCTGCAGGGAATCCGAGAAGATCCGGACGTGATGGTATCCAATGATATATCGCAGCGTGCTGTCTGTCGGCGGCAGATGGGCGATGCTATCGGCATAGGCCTTTTCGGCCACCTCCTCCCGGATGCTGTCCTGGGCTCGTCGCAGGGCAAAGCTGTCTATGGGTATCGGCAGTCCATGCCCGGTCAGCGTACTGTCCCTCCATCCTCCATGTTTAAGGCTATCGGCCAGTTTGAGGATCCGCACCGTATCCCCCCGTGCCAGGGTTCGGGCGATCAGGCTATCGGTCTCCGCTGCCCGCTTTATACTATCTGCCACTTCGCGGATCCTGGCTTTGGCGGCAAAGCCGGCCCGTCGGACACTGTCGATGGCATCCCGTTGTCGTTGTTTTGCCGCCTTTGCCGCGGCTTTGACACTATCCCTCGCGGCCTTTATTTTCATTTTGGCGTCGTACCGGGCGTCGTCGATGCTGTCCTTGTGGGCCCTGATCTTCTTTTCGATGCTATCTTTCACCGCCTGGATCCGCGCCTTCACGCTGTCCGATTCGGCCGTGATGAGCGCTTTCTCCAGTCGTTCGCGTTTCTTGCCCGTCACGGCAGTTTTCGCAGCGGTATCCGCCAGTTGCGCGCGGATCTTCATTGGCGCCGAGCTGTCTATTCGGACCGGCGCCTTTTTCACTATCGTGTCCTGCGCTGCCAGCTGCGTCGTGTCCAGCCCCAGTTTTGCGAGGCTATCGGTGGTGAATCCCAGTCTGCGGAGGCTGTCGAGGCCCAGCCGGGCCAGGCTGTCGGCCATACCGGGTCCGAGGCTGTCGCTGCGGTCCCGGCCCTCAACGTCCATCGTGTCGAGGCCGTTGGCAGCTCTGACGGAATCCCGGTACCGTCTGGCCATGGCCACCCGGTGGAGGCTATCGGCCGAAATCTTTTCCAGGCTGTCGACATACAAGCGATGCAGGCTATCCTGGTGAGCCAGGATCTTCTGCTCTTTTTCGTAGTCCACGAGCCGGCGGGACATCAGGGTGTCGGCTGTGACGTAAATGGAGTCCTTGTCCTGTTTGAGGATCAGCAGGGGCTGGCGAGTGGCCAGGAAAGTGTTTTTCTTCCGGTTGGAGATCATAAACCCGCCCAGCAACCGGATGCCCTGCGCCGTGTCGCGGTAGTCAGCGTCGCCGGTGGCAGTGCTGATACCGGTGCTGTCGTCGATCTCCACTTTGTCACCGGTGATGATCTGGGAGCCGTCGGTGATGATGGGGCGGGTACCGAACTCAGCTTTCTTGTTCGCGAGATCGTAATAACCCGACCGCGTGTGTACCGTCCGATGGGTGGTGTCCTTGAACTGGATAAAGGTCTCGGTGATAAAGGTGGAGATCTGTGTCTGCGTATTATACAGGAGACTGTCGGCGGACAGATCGTATTGCGGGTCCCGGAGAACGACATTATCCTTGAAATGAACGTCTTTGGTGTTTTCGAAGTAGACACCCCGGTCGCTGGTGAGGACCGATTCCTTGTTAACGATCTTGCCTCCATGATTGTAGGTGCCGATCCGGGTGTTCATATCATAGTCCAGGTCCTGGGTTGTCAGGACACCTTTACCGTCGGTCAGGGTTACATTCCTATCGAAGTGGACGAGCTTTTTATCCACCAGGTATTTCATGTAGTCCGAGTAGATATTGGTGGAGTCGTTGTCATTGATATGGACATGATCGAAGCATTCGATGTAGTTTTCGTGGGGATTCATGACGAGGCTGTCGCAGTCGATCAGCGTCGTTTCCTGTTGGATCCTAACGTTACCGATGAGGATAGTGAGGCCAGTCACCGAATCCACCTGTTTGAAGCTGTAACGATCCGCATTGAGGATCTTCACCTGCTTCATGCTATCGCTGCCAGGCGGTTGGATGGCTGTCTGCACCTGCGCCCGGGCAGGCAGGGTCAGCAAAAGGCTGCAGACGAATAATCCTGCTACACAGGCCAAAAGCCTTCTTTTCATCCGCGGTTTATTTATTAACGGGTTTTGACGCTGAATCGGGCAGCGGCGCCATCAGCGGTCCGCTCTTATCTTTTTTGCCGAATACAGAGATATTCACATATCGTTTGGGATGCAGGCGAAGATCATCCAGCAGGGTGTTCATGCTGCGGGTGGTTGCTTCAAGGTTCTGGTACAGCCCTTTGTCGTTCATCAGCAGGCCTATCGATCCGTTATTGCTGTTCAGTTTGGCGACGACACCCTTCAATTCGTTAATGGTTGACTGCAGGCTGGCCACCGTTTCCGGTATCTTGGCAGCCGCCAGGTTGGAAGTCGTTTTTTCCACATTATCGAGGGTCTGGTTGATCTTGTCGTTATTTTTGGCCAGGTTGCCGGTGAATTCGTTCATGTGTTTCAGGGACTGTGCCAGTTGGCCGGTCTGGGCGTTCAGCAGGATCTGCATCTGGGCCGTCGTGCCGGCCAGGTTGCCCATGAGGGCGGCAAAATTATTCTTTAGCCGGGGGTCGAACATCGTCCCGATCTGCTCGACGAGAGAATCGAGGGAGGTCAGGGTTCCGCCTAGTTTGAGAATGACAGGGTTCACACTGGATTCCACCTGGGAGAAAAGGTTGGATTTCTGTTTGGTCAGCAGGGTATCTCCGTCGTTCAGGTAGTGGGTGTCGTCGCCTTTGTCGATGACGATGGAGGCCGAGGTGATCAAGCCGGAATTGATGACGCCGACGGAATTTTTGGGAATATGGACGTCTTTTTTCATGTTGATCGTCACTACGATACCCCGGCTGAGATCTTTGTCCGATGCGTTGATAGCTTCGACGCTGCCGACCTGCAATCCATCGATCACTACGGCATTGGACAATTCCATGCCTTCCACGTTGTCGAAGACGGCATATAATTTTTTGTTATGTTCGAACAGACTGCTGCCTTTCAGGAAATTAAAGCCCAGGATCAGACCAGCGAGGGCGACGACTGCCAGGACGCCGATCTTGGTTTCATTAGCAATTTTCATTTGGAGTTATTTGGGTTATTATCCATCGGTAGCGCAAATGTAGGGAAATTGCGGGCTTATCTGTAGAAGACAACGTTAAAAGCCGGTCACCACTATGGTCCGGGGATGACCCTCCTCCGTCCGAACCCTCCGATCCTGCTGATCCGAGGTCAGATCAGCGTTGATTATTGGGATTGCTGTAAGTAGACTTGGGCACTTTTACGGGGGCATGGGTGGTCGTATCTGTCTCGGGCAGGGGGTGGCCTTCCAATGTAGCTTTATATCGCTTGAGTGCGCCCACGATATTGCGGACGATCTCATCCTGGCCGTCCTCGCTGTTCAGGTATTTCTCTTCCTCCTCATTGCTGAGGAAGCCGGTTTCGAGCAATACGCTGGGCATGCCTGTGGCCTGCAATACGCGGATGCCTTCATCTCTCTGCAGTACGCCTTCGCTCTGCCGGCCGGCCTTGGTGAATTCATCTTCTGCGAGGGTGGCAAAAAGGGCGCTGTTGGCAAAATATTTTTGTTCGTAGAGCTGTGCCCGCATTACCGCCTCCGGGGAACTGACGTCAAAGGCGGCGCTGTCGGCATTCGCTTCGCCGGAGCTGTCGGAGACCTCGTCTCCCCCACGTTCGTTGATAGCACTGCCTTTGAACCCGCTGCGGTCGGCCTTCCAGATAAAGGCTTCCGTGCCTTCACGGGTATGTTTGCCCGGGTAGCTGTCATAGATGGGCACGCGGTGCCTTTTTTTGCCCTTGCCTACATATTTATGACCGACGATCCGGTGCACTTCAAAAGGGCCGGCCGGGTGCCCGTCGTTGTCGCAGTGGATGGCAATGAACAGATCTCCTTTTGATTTATTGGCCAGTTCGGCGCGATAGTTCAGGCCGGCTGCCAGTGCGCTGTGGTAGGTATAGCCCGGGGGAACGGTTGGCCCGATACCCGGCATGATGTCGGTGGTGCGGGTATACACGATCTTTATATTGGGAAATGCTTCCTGGATGGCCGCCCCCAGCTTGAGGGAAATGGCCAGGGCAACGTCCTTTTCCTTGGAGAACAGGCCGCTGGTGCCATTGTCGAACCCGCCGTGGCCCGGGTCAATAATAATGGTCCGGAGGGGCTGCTTTTGGGTCGGATGGCGAGCGTGGGGGTTTCCCGAATAAAATGAGGTCAGGGCGCAGAAGAGAGCGCCCGTCAATAGCATAAATAGGTGCTGGTGTTTCAATATTTTCATTCTCGTCTTTATGACTATCCCTTTCGGGAGGTGTTTCTGTTTTTTTCGATGGTATCCTTATAGCGCCGGAAGGCGTTGAGGATATTGCCGACGACCTGATTTTGTCCTCTTTTGCTGTTCAGGTACAACTCTTCCTCCTTGTTCGTCAGGAAGCCGGTCTCTATCAGTACGCTCGGCATGCCTGTCGCCTGCAGCACTCCGATCCCTACCTGCCGTTGCATCACTCCGCCACTGTGCCGGCCGGTCCCGGCGAATTCTCTTTCAACAAGGGTACCGAATAAGGCGCTGTTGGCAAAATATTTTTTCTCATACAGCTGCCCACGCATCATGGCTTCCGGGGTCGTCATATCGAAAGCGCTGTTGTCGCTATCCCCCATATTCTCGCCATTACGCAGATTGATCGCATCGCCCTTGGGGGCACTGCGGTCGGCTTTCCAGATATAAGACTCCGTACCGGTCCGGGTATTCTTCACCCAATAGGTCACATAGACCGGCACTTTCTTTTTCTTCCTTCCTCTGCCGGTCATCTTATACCCGGTCAGCCGCTGGACGGGATAGTGTCCGGGCGGGTGTCCGTCGGAATTACAATGAATGCAGATGAAAAGATCTCCATGCTGCTGATTGGCCAGTTCGGCCCTATAGCGGATACCGTCCTGGATAGATGTCTTATGACCCGGCATGATATCCGTCGTCCGGGTATATACAATTTTCAAATCAGGGAAGGCCTTCTGCAGCGCTTTTCCCAGCTTGAGGGATATCCCCAGCGTGACATCTTTTTCCTTGCTGAACAACCCACGGCATCCGGGATCGAATCCCCCGTGGCCCGGATCTATAATGATGGTACGGAGTAAAGTCTTTTGCGAGGGCGGAGGCGGCAGGGGATACCAGGACGACAGACCCAGGAAGATTCCACATAACGTTAACAAGGTGGCCGTCTTTTTGATCATAGTCCTTATATTTTGCCAAATCCTTTCAATCTTCACATAATCTTACACAATCGTATGGGAGTAATGGCTATTTTTGTCACCGCACACAGGACTAAACAAGCATCCTGCAATTTTTAACAAACGAATAGAATATGGTACCCGGGGATCTAATCGTTGTTTAATAAATGTATGAACAATAACGGACGCAAAATTAGGTCAAAAACTCTACTGATATTGATATTTACTGCCCTATTCTTTTCAGTAACGTTCAATAGTCCTGCAAATTATTCTACTGTCGGCCGTTTTTACAAAATACTAACATCTTCTTCAGATACCACCCGGCCGGGCTCCTCTTCCGCCAGCCGGTCCAATGTCCTTGGCGGGACAGATGCATCCGGCGACACTATCCCGGCGAACAGGCCCGTTGTCGCCCATCCGCTGTTTGTCGGCCGGGACAGGTCTTACACGGATCTGTATGGCGATACTATCCGCTATAACTACATTCGGACCCGTTACGGGAAGAGCGCCGATACGCCCGATTATAAGATCTCCAAGGATACTCTGGAGGCGCAGATCGATTATAAGGCCGCCGATTCGATCGTCATGGTCATCCCCTCCAAGAATATTAAACTATACAACAAGGCCGACGCTAAATATAAGGATGCCGATCTGACGG
>PMUF01000396.1 GCA_003167015.1 Chitinophagaceae bacterium
CCCGGCAGCGAGTCGATCGTGATGTCGGCCACATCCGACAATACCGGCCGCATTTTGCCCGGCACAATCGGCACCCCCCTCAACTGCTCCATGGAGTTCATCATATATTCAGGTATCTCCACCTGCGCATTGTAGGTATACTGCTTGGTATCATCCAGCCAGAAATTCTTCAGCGTAAACCGGCTCGATGCCGTCGCATCTGAAATGCTCCTCGATACATCATCGATCCCCAGTCCCATTTGCGCCAGCTTTGTCCTGTCCATGTGGATCACCAGGGTCGGGAATTTCAGCGGCTGGGCGATCGCCACATCCCTCAGGAAAGGAATGGCCTTCAGCCGCGTGATCAACCGGTCGGAATAGCTCTCTATATCCCCGATGTTCTTGGATGCCACCCGCACCTCGATGGGCGTAGCCGCACCCTGGGCCATCAGCTTCTCCGTCAGCTCTATCGGCTCGAANNTCATCCATATTCACCTTGTAGTGCTCATCCAGCTCGATCTGCAGCACCGCCTCATGCGACCCGCTGTTGAACACATAGAGATTGCTGTGGCCATAGTTGGGCGACACCGTTCCGACAAATGCAGAAGAAATGGAAATATGACCACCCACCACTGAATCGATATTGTTCAGTATTCCTTTCACGGTCCTCTCCGTGACCTCCAGCCGCATCCCGTCCGGCTCCCGGATGCGCAACTGCATCTGCCCGGCATTGGTGTGCGGCAACATGTCCTTACCGATTACACTCAGGCACAACGCCGCCAGTCCCAGCATACCAGCCAGGTAACAGATGACGATCACCTTCCGCCGGGGCATCCAGGCATCCAGCCGCCGCAGCAACCCGATCTTCATCATCCCGAATAACCCCTTCTCTTCTTTATGCTGCGCATCGGCCCGGGCACGCACAACCATCTCCTGTACTTCTTCATGGTTCAGCACCAACCCGTCATTGTCCCCCCCATGCCCCCCCGTCTTCAGCAACCAGTTGGCCAGTATCGGCACCAGCGTCTGCGCCGCCACATACGAAATGATCATCGCAAAAGCTATCGATAAGGCCAACGGCAGGAACATCGCCTTCGGCACTCCTTTCATCACAAAGGAGGGAGCGAACACTGCCAGTATACACAGCAAGATCAGCAACAACGGAAACCCGATCTCCAAACAGGCATCCATGATAGCCTTTCGCTTGGGCTTTTTCATCTCCAGGTGCTGGTGGATATTCTCGATCGTCACCGTCGCCTGGTCCACCAGGATCCCAATGGCCAGCGCCAGCCCGCTCAGCGTCATGATATTGATCGTCTGCCCCGCCAGCTTCAGGCACAGCACGGTGCTCAGCACAGCTACCGGAATAGTGATGACGACCACAAGGCTGCTCCGCCAGTCACGGAGGAACAGCAGCACCATCAATCCCGTCAGCAAAGCACCCAATATACCTTCCGTCATCAGGCTCTTCGCAGCATTGATCACAAATACACTCTGGTCGAACTCATAGCTCAGGTGTACGTCCTCCGGCAACAGGCTCTGCATCTCCGGGATCTCGGCGCGAAGCCCCTGTACCACATCCCAGGTGGATGCACTGGCCGTTTTCACGATCGGGAAGTAGACGGACCGCTTGCCATTGACCAGAGCGTAATCCACCACGATATCGGACGCATCCTCTATAGTGGCAATGTCCTTGGCCGTGATCATATTCACCCCGCTGGTGGCGATGGGGATATCCCCGAAATCCTTCACCTCCTGCTCCTGCGAGTTCATCGAGGCGACATACATCGTACTGTCGATCCGGACATTGCCGGATGGCGTCATGGAATTATTTTTTCCCAACGCAGCCACCACAGCTTCCGGGGAAAGATTCAATTCGCGCAGTTTCAGCGGGTCCACCTTGATGATCACCGACCGCGCATTGCTGCCGAATGGCGGGGGCGCAGACAAACCCGGCACCTTGCCGAACAACGGCCGCACCAGCACCGCCGCCATGTCGAAGACCTCGTTCAACGACCGCGTCTTACTGCTGAAAACCAGCTCGCCCACCGGCAGCGAGCTCGCGTCAAAGCGTACTACTTCCGGTGGCAAACTCCCCGGCGGGAAAAACGCCAGACACCGGTTGACCTGGATCGCGACCTCCGCCGCGGCCTCGGCCATGTCTGTCCCTTCGTAAAAGCTTAATTTGATCAGGGTCAGGCCCTGGATATTCTTACTTTCAATGTTGCTGACGCCGTCGATATACAGGAAGTTATCCTGCATCTTCGTGGAAAAGAAACCCTCCATCTGTTTGGCCGTCATCCCGCCATACTGCTGGATCACATAGATCACCGGCAGGTTGAGGTTGGGGAAGATATCGATGGAGATCGTCCGTACCGCCATGACAGAAAACAGCAACAGACCGGCAAACAGCACCATGATAGTAATGGGCCTCTTCAAAGCTGTTCTTACCATGTTGATTATTTTACGGTTTGAATAAATTGATCGAGCCGGCCGGCGGCAGCAGCCTTATCCAGGCTGGCCGTATACCATTCGTTCAATGTTGTGATATAATCCGACTGCGCCGAGAACAGCTCAAAGCTTGCATTGGCCAGGTCCACCAGGTTGATGACCCCCGCCTTGTACTGCGCCAGCTTCTGGTTGTAGGCATCGGTGGCCGCCTTCAGCTGCAACGGCAGCTCGCCCAGGTTGTCCTTCGCCGTCCGGATGGATTCGTCCGCCTGCAGTTCCTGGTTGCGCAAAGACAGCTCCTGCTGCTGCAAGGCATAATCCGCCGCAGCCAACTGGCCGTTCAGCACGGACATCCTGTCCCTTTTGTGTACGCCATTGAAAAGGTCATAGGTGATGCCTATGCCTCCCAGGTAGTTCAGCCGCTGATAGCCCAGCCCCTGCGCCGGGGATTTATAGTCATTATCATATTGAATCGACGATCCCCGGGCCCAGCCACCGCCGGCAAGGATGATCTTCGGCAGATAACTCTTTCGGGCCAGTTCCTGCTCGGCATTATATTGCAGCTTTTGCTTCGCGAAATAATCCGCCAGCGGATTGTTGAGAGCCGCCGCCGTATCTCCCCGCACCCCCGCTCCCCGATCTTCCGCCTCGACCAACGCCTCAGCCCCGCGGATCGCCGTATCCACCACAATCTCCGGCGCAACGATCCCCGTCAAATATGTCATCTGCAGCTCCAACCGGCGCAAAGCGCCCATTGCCTCATTATAATTGATCCTCGTCCGCGAAAGCCCCGCCCTCGCCAGCGAAGAGTCGACGCCGGGATTCACCCCGCTGCCGGTCAACGCCCTGCTCACCTCGTACATCGATTGGTAACGCCGCATATCCTCCGAATCCACCGCCAGTTGGTTGCGGTTCTTCTGGATAGCGAAATAGATCCTGCCGATCTCCCACTTCACCTGGTAACGTTCCTTCTCCAGGTCAGCCTGCCTAAAGCCCACAAACGCCCTGGCATTGGCGACCTGAGCTCCCCGCAGCCCGAAATTCACCAGCTCGTATTGCCCGTAAAGCGATGCCATATTGCCGGTGACCGCCTGGTAATTATTCGTGGCATTGATGCCGCCGCCAATAGGATGGATAATACCCGGAATAGTCAGAAAAGGGCCCTCCACGTCATTAGCGGAACCGGCGGACAATTCTTCCACCGCATTGACCTGCGGTAAAAAGGCATCTTTGGCCTCTTTGATCCCCGCCTGTGCNNGTTGTAGCACGTTGTGCCGATACAGAACACGCCAGTAGCATAGGCAGAATGACCTGCACAAGGCAACTCGCTGCTCTCTTGCACGAAACAGCCATCGTAAAAATGATTTAAAATGAATAAGCCTGACCGTGAGATCTCAGATCATCACGATAATACGCAGCACAAAAAATCAGGCACAGGGAGGCCCGCGGAGGGCATTGGTGGGAAGAAGGTCCGAAGAAGAATAGACCTTTAAAGGAACATAATAGATCCTCGCGACAACCTCGTAAGAGGCAATGGCAGGAAAAGAAGTAAAAGGAAGTTTGACGAAATGCTTAGCCGCATAACGTTTGTCGATACCCAGGTGAGTCTTGGCGGGTGATGGCACATAATTGCTCACATCGGTTGAGCCCTTGGCCGCCACCATATGACTGGCGCGGTGATAATCGAAGAAATTAGCGACAGAATAAAACCGGTAATTCGTCTGGGTGGAAAAAAGGAAAAAGTACCCTACCAGCAGCAGGGCCTTTGATAAAAAACGGATATGTTTTTTGACCGGGGTCATTGAATGATCGAATAAAGATACTAAATGATCCCTTAAAAAAAAGATAAACCTTCCCCATTTATCATAATCAGTGGAAAAACAAATCATTCAAATACCGCCGAAACGTCTCATCCCCCATCTTTTTCCGCTCAGCTACGTAACTGACGGCATCCGGTCCCGCAGGATATCTCAGCTGATCTTTCCCGTCCGTCGCCGCTTCATAAATAACCTCCGCAATGGCCTCCGGCTCGGATACCACGGTTGGCGTCCTGCCTTGCATGAATGCCTGGGTCACTTTCCCAAACAGCGGGGTATATATTTCATTTTGCGCAAAGGACTGATTACTCCTGAAATTGCTCCGGATACCTCCCGGGGATATCGTCTTCACCCCGATACCAAACTGATTCAATTCAAAGGAAAGACTCTCGCAAAAACCCTCCACACCCCACTTGGATGCACTGTAGACGGAATAAAAGGGGAAGGTGATGACGCCGCCGATGGAAGTGGTCGTCAGGAACAACCCGGATCTTTTCTCCCGGAAATAGGGCACGAAAGCCTGCGTCACCCTGATCACCCCCAGCAGATTCGTATTGATCTGGCTCATGATCTGTTCGTCGGTATAGCTTTCCAGCGCACCGCCCAAACCATAGCCTGCATTGTTCAGCACCACATCCACCCCCATCCCGATGGCCTGCGTAGCCACCCCCCTGATCTGCCCTGCATTGGCCACATCCAGCGGCAGCAGCACGACATTGGCCAGTTTCGTCAATTCGGTTTCTTCCTCGGGTCTGCGCATGGTAGCAATGACCCTCCAACCGTGTGAGGCAAACAATTTCACCGCCGCTTTACCCAACCCGCTGGACGTTCCTGTCATAAAAATCGTTTTCATCCTATTTGTTGTTGTTTCAACACAAATGTCGGTCGGAGAAAACTTTGCTATTTATGAGATTCAATCCGTTATTTATGAAATGGAAACCGGCTCTTTCCGGAACTGACGGGGGCTCGTACCGGTTTGCTTCTTGAAGAAGATATTGAAATTGGCGCCATGTTCGAAACCCAGACAATAACCGATGGCGGATATGGGCCAGTCGCTGTTTCGCAGCAAGGACTTTGCCTCCTTTATCATCCTGTCGGCTATATGCTCGGAGGTCGTCTTGCCGGTAGCCTCCTTTAATACCTTATTTAAATGATTCGTGTGGATCGCCAGCTGCGTGGCAAATTCATTGGCATTCTTGAACCGCATGCTATGCCGCTGTGATGGAATAGGAAACTGTGCTTCCAGCAACTCAAGGAACAGCGCGCTGATCCGCTCTGCCGATGTCACCGGGCGATATAACCCATTGGGCGGGTCTATTTTCAATGACTCATGCATCACGATCTGCATATAGCTGCGCAGCAGATCGTACTTGTTCGCATAATCGGACTGTATCTCCCGCTCCATCCGGATATAAATCGTCTTCAGCAGATCGATAACAGCCTCGTCGGGAAACAACACCGGGTTGCCGCCTACCCTGAACAACGGTGACCGCGACAACCCGCCATCCTTGAGGTGACTATCGATAAAATCCTCTGTGAACAAACAAAAATATCCCTCTTCACTGCCCGACAGCCGCTCCCAGGAATAAGGTATCATCGGATTCGAAAAAACCAGCGCCGGACCATGGATCAGAATACTCCGATCCGCATGCGACAGAATACCGTGTGCATCCGTGATCAACGATATCTTATAAAAATCTCTTCGGCTGTGCGGAGAAGAGACAGAGTTCCCGACCTGCTGGATCGGAAACACATTGAACTGCCCCGCCTCCGACAGGTTCTTACCCACACGCTGCAAAAAATCCGTCAACGATTCCTTTGATTTCATATCAATACCTCCACGACTTCAGATCGGCTCCCTTCGGCGCCCGCGTCTTCACCTCTTCCACCCATTTCTTAATATACATCTGGTGATAACGCAGCCGGCTGATATAATTGGGCTGGGTATGATCGCCATTCCAGCAGTGCTCAGCCCTGTCACCATAATCCACCTGACAGCTGCACACCGGATTGCTCAGCTTCTTCAGCACACCCTCCGCATCATAGACAGCGTCATTCAGGTAGTAGGTGTCCATCGTCCCCACGTAAATGTGGATCTTCCCCTTCAGCTTGTCCCCGATTGTCGGCCAGTCCCGCTGAATGATATGCGTGAGATCGAAATGCTCTTTCCAGTATGCAGCCACAGAAGAATCAATGGCCCCCGTATATTTGTCGAAAATTCTTTTGGGATAGCCGTCCGCGTCAGAAGGCGAGAACACCGCTTCCCAGATATCATACTGATCGCCGCTGCGGCTTCGGGTACCCTGCGCCAGTTCACGCTGGTTCGTTTCGTGTACCTCCGTGCTGACATGGCCCAGGTAGTCCCTTTCAGCCGGTCTCGGGGTCTTGCGGTAGTCGCTCTCCACATAATAGGCATTCTTGTCGTTATAAAGATCGATCGTCGTATAGTGATGGAAATCTACCGGGTCCGGGCAGGCGGCATAACAGCCGTTGTATTCATCGGGATAGAATACCTGCACCGCCAGCGCTTCCCAACCGCCGGTACTGCCCCCGTACGTGAAGCGTGCCCAGCCCTTCCCTATCCCCCTGAACCTCCGCTCGATCTCCGGTATCAGCTCATACGTGATCGCATCGCCATAAGGACCCAGGTTCTCCGAATTGACGGCATAGGAGTCGTCATAATAAGGATTGGCATGCTCGATCTCGATGGCCAGCACCCGCGGAAAATCCGGGCCTGTCCATTCTTTGTAAAAATTATACGCTTCCTGTTCCTCGATCTTTTGATAGTTGGCGATCCGGAACCTCACACTCGTATCATATGGCAGGTTCTCATCCGGCGGCGTAGTCCGCCAACCGCCAAAATCGGCCGGAAAATGCCCGTGAAAGATGGCCAGCGGATATTTGACATTGGGATGCCCGTCGAATCCTTCCGGCAGCAGGATATGGGCGCCGATATACATCGGCCGGCCCCAGAATTCCGTCAGCAGTTTGCTCTGGATGCGGATGTGTTTGATATATTTCGTGTCTTCAGGGTCCTTGATCGGTGGAATGACCTTGTCGATGGTCAGCGCAACCTCCCCCGACTTTGCCGGGTCGAAGTGAATTTTTACCGGCGTCGAATAGACATTCCCGGGTGCAATATTCCAGTGCTGGCCCTCCCCCCTGTCCATCGGTAGTTTCACCGTGTGGCCGTTCTTCAGATGAAAGGTTTCATACTTATGCAGCAGCACCTGCACATAATAAGCGCCCGCGGGCACATCCTTCAGCCTTTCCAACGGATAGCCGAACGCCCGCATGTCCACCAGTTGGGTCGTGCCCGGCTGCCAGCCCTCGACATCTACACCGAATACCATTTGCGTCCCCGCCGCATCGTTGATCTGGAAACGGGGCTCAGCTTTATTATTATTGGCTAACAGCAGCAACAGCCGTCCGTCCAATACCTCCTGTTGCAACGCAGGAGTGATCGTCACCCGAAAGGTCTGGGCCTCGCCCTCAAAGGCAGCCGGCAAAAGGGCAGTCAGCACCAGCGTCACCGCCATCAGAGGCAGCCGGCCGAAATTTTTTACAGCAGACAACATAACCAGTGTTTTGTTGGAGAGATTTATGACAAATTCGTAATTTCAGGGGACATTTCCACATTATGTTGCAAAAAGGTACTCCGGCGCCGGATTTCGAGCTCTTCTGCACGCCCGATCAAAAGGTCGGCCTCAGCCAGCTGGCAGGCAAAAAGGTGATCCTGGCCTTTTACCCCGCCGACTGGAGTCCGGTCTGCGGCGATCAGATGG
>PMUF01000222.1 GCA_003167015.1 Chitinophagaceae bacterium
CGCGAAGGCGATGGCGACGGCCGCGAAACCTGCACCGGCGAAGATCCACCAGCCGAGGGTAGCTTTATAGGCAAAATCCAGCAGCCATTTGTTCATAAAGAACCAGGAGATCGGGGTGGCGATCACGAAGGCGATACCTACCAGCCGCAGAAAATCGACTGACAGCAACCTGACGATGCCGGCCACACTCGCGCCGAGGACCCGGCGAACACCAACCTCTTTGGTTCGCTGCAGGGTGGTATAGGAGGCCAGGCCCAGAAGGCCCAGACAGGAGATAAGGACGGCGAGGACGGCGAAGTTGATAAAGAGGTGGCCGAAACGTTCTTCGGCGCGGTATTGTCGGTCAAAGGCTTCGTCGAGGAAGAAATAGTGGAAAGGGCGGTCGGGGGTCAGCTGATCCCATTTGGCTTTGATGGCGGCAATGGTGCCCGTCAGATCGTGGGTGCCGACTTTGGCGGAAAGAAAATTACAATCATTAAAATCGAGGCAAATGCTCAGCGGGTGGATCTCCTGCTGGAGGCCTTCGAAGTTATAATTCCTGATCACGCCGATGATCATCCCTTTTTTCCCCCACTGCTCGAAACGCCGGCCGAGGGCGGCCTGTGGCGTGGCATAGCCGAATAGTTTCAACGCTGCTTCATTGATGATCATGGCCTGCATGGTATCGGTGACGATATGGCTGTCGAAGAAGCGGCCGGCGAGCAGCCGCATCTTATACTGTTCGAGATAGCCGAAATCCACATAGGTGAGGTCCATATCGGCGGCCTGCATTTCGCCGCGTCTGTTTTCTATTTTGGTATAGGCGCTCCATGTACCCTGGCCGGGGACGCTGCCGGAGAAGGAGGTAGACTGCACATTGGGGAGTGCGGCGATCTCCTGCCGCAGTGCTACCTTATGCGGGTCATTCTGCTCATCCACCACCAGGAACTGGTCCTTGCTGAAGCCCAGGTCCTGGTTACGCATATAGTTCAGCTGGGAATAGACCACGGCGGTGCCGATGATCAGGGTAATTGAAATGGCAAATTGGAAGACTACGAGGCTTTTGCGCAGGAATAATCCGCGGGTGCCGGACGAAAAGCGGCCTTTCAGTGAAGAGATGGGTTTGAAGGAGGAAAGTACCAGTGCGGGATAGATCCCGGCCAGCAAACCGATCGACACGGCGATGCCGAATAGAGTCAGCAGGGACGCGGGCTGGTCGATGATGCCGGCGCTGACGATCTTGCCGGCCAGTTGATTGAACAGGGGCAACAACCCGCTGCACAAGCCCGCGGCCAGCAGGAAAGCCAGGAGGCTGATCACGATGGATTCACCGAGGAACTGGCTGGTCAGTTGAAACCGGGCGGCGCCGATCACCTTGCGGATGCCGACTTCTTTGGCGCGCTCAGCCGATCGGGCAGTCGTCAGGTTGACGAAGTTGATACACGCGATGAGCAGGATGAAAATACCGATGATGGAAAATACCGTTGCGTTACTCCTGCTGCCGTTGACGAAGCCACCGCGAGTCGACCAATATGTATCTTTCAACGGCTCGAGGAACAGCACATATTCTTCCTGTTGCGCCTTGAAGGTGGGGCCGAGATGTCGGTCCATGAAGGCTTTCAGCTTGGCCTGCAGACCGGCAGGATTGGCGTCGGGCTTCAGCAGCAGGTAGGATTGCTCACCAAAATTGCCCCAGCGATAATCGAGGCTGTCGCGGAATCTTTTACGGGTGGACATGGAGACGAACAGGTCGGCTTTAATGGTGGAGTTTTCAGGAAGGTCTTTCATCACACCGGTGACCCTGGCATTAAAGCCGCTGTCGGAGAACTGCATGGTCTGTCCGACGGGGTTGGCGTCGCCGAAATATTTTTTGGCGGTACTCTGCGAAAGGATGACGCTGAAGGGCTCTTTCAGGGCTGTTGCCGGATCACCTTCCAGCAGGGGGAAGTTGAAGATCGCAAATAGCGAAGAGTCGGCGAATACCGTTTCGTTCTCTTCGAATTTGATATCGCCCTTTTTCAGCAGGGTATTCGAACGGTGTAGCCGGACGATGTTTTCCACTTCGGGATATTCGGCATTAATATTGAGCGCCATGGGCATCGACGTGCTGGACCAGTGGAGGGTGGCGGCGGAGGATTTCAGGTCCGTCACCAGCCGGTAAATGCGGTCTTTTTTCGTGACGAAGTCATCGTAGCTATGCTCAAAACGGACATACTGTTCAATGAGGAAAAACGCCGACATGCCGATGGCCAGGCCGGTCATGTTGAGGATGGTAAAGGCCTTATGGCGCCAGAGACTGCGGAAGGCAATCTTGAGATAGTTTTTGAGCATGGTGGGGGGCTTTTGACTGGGTTCCAACTAAAACTAATGCATTAGGAGTATATTTGAAAATAAAATTTACTCAATTCGGATAATTTTGTTCTCAAACCTTTTTATATGAAAGATGACAGGCTACAACATACTATCGACCTGCTGAAGCGATGCGGCGCGGAAAAGGGAATAACGATCACGGAGGAGGAGATGGCCGGGAAGATCGGTCTTTCCGTTCAGCAATTACAGGCTTATGCAGAGGGCGAGGAGCCTGTGCCGGATGGCCTGAGGGCGAGACTGAGGGCAGCTTATAGCGACCTCATCGCGGCTATCAAACAGGATGGCTACAGGAATTCCCTGCAAGCCACCATCCGGGGGATCAAGAGTTTCGGTAAGGATGTGGGGGTGACGATCACTGAAGAGGAGATGGCGGGCAAGATCGATATGCCCATCGCACAGTTACAGGCGTATATAGATGGTGAACAGCCGGCGCCCCGTAATATGACACAGCTGCTGCTGACGGCTTATGATGATCTTTACAAGGAGATTCAGCAGCGTAACAGGAATGGGAGTTTACGATCCAGGATGGATCGCATCCGAAAGAAGGGCGAGGAAAAGGGAATAACGATCACCGATGAAGAGATGGCCCGGCATTTGGGGATGACCGGTGAGGAACTTGCCGCGTATCTTAAAGATCCGGGTAAAACGCAGGAGGAGTATTCGGCCCTGGCGGACAGGCTGTGGGCGGCTTACCCTGAGCTGCTGAAGAATTCACGGATAGTGAGCAGCACTGTACAAATGCATCATAAAACGCCGTTGTATGTGGAACTGGACTGGGAGGAATTGGGGGATGAATAAATGAAGGGAGGGTATTAAAGAAGATCCTTAACCGTACTTCGGAATTCGTCCAGCTTCATTACATTAACCTTCGGGAAAGTATTTTGCTTTAAGATCGAGAAGTGAGAGTCATGAGATAAAAGATAATTTGCACCAGCTGCAACATAGCAATCTACAAATTTATTGTCGTCGGGGTCAGCTATCAGGTTCCAGCGGAAATAAACATGGGCAAAGTAAACGTTTGGTAGTTCTTTCAACGCAGTGAGGAAATTTGTGGCAACCGATTCAGAATACTTGGCTTTCAGTATTTCTTCATATTCAAATAGGATTTCATCGGTGATGTACAAATCAAACTTTTCTTCTAATAAAAGGTCAATTAACCAGTGATAGTTTGATTTTGAGGAAAGGGCGGATACCAGGACGTTCGTATCAATGACTATCTTTAGTTCCATAAGGAGTTTCGTCTTCGTTTAGCCATTGGTCCATAGTCTCATTCGTATATCCTTTTTTATCCCAGACCTCATCAGCTTCACCAATAGCTTTAAAGGCAAAATATTTGGCCAGATAGCGTTTGATATGCAGCAAATCAGCCTCCGCTATATCGGAAGAATAAAGCTTTAGGAGCTCTTGTTGAATATTACTAAGGGGGTGAGCGGCTGACATACTTTTGATTTAAATATCTAATGCTAAATTAACAAAATTTCAGTCAAATTTTCGGGAATTTCCGATCGGAACTGCCGGAATCACAATCGGGCGAAGCTCTATCCTTTCGAATGATAGAATGTCACTGCCAGCAGCGAGAGGATATCGACCAGGAAATGGCAAAGGATCAGGATCTTTATATTCCTGTATTTCCAATAAAAAACGGAAAAGAGGGCTCCTATGAACAGGGGGTTCAGGAACTGAATTAAGGTGCCGTAAGGGGAATGGAGAACGCCGAACAGGAACGCCGTGATGATAACAGCGATAACGGGACTGTTGAATGCCTTTTCCAGCCTGGGCTGCATATAGCCCCTGAAGATCAGTTCTTCCGTCACGCCGGCAGTCAACGCCGTGAAAATCAAAAGCGGAATATTATGTTTAAAAAATCCTGCGTATTCCAGCAGTTTATGGCTGATTTGTTCATGGATGAAGCCGAGAAGGATAACCTTGATTATGCCGGCGGCAATGAAAATGATGACTAAAAGAATGAATGTCGAGCCGGCATAAAACAATGGTTTGTATTTCTTGTCGGGCCACGGGAGGAAGGGCTGTTTTTCGACGCGTGTCGCATAGAGATACAGCAGGGCTAAAACTGCCCAGATCATTATCCTCGTTTGAAAGAAGAGCCAGCCGTTGGTCCCGGCTGATCTACTGATGGTCAATAAAAGGGGGCCTCCGTAAAAGACGATCAGCGCCAACAGCAGGTAAACTCCGGCGACACCAATTAAAGAAGCCGCCGGTTTTTTAGGGGTAGTAGTCATGTCCCATAAATGTATCTAAAAAAGGGGGGATCTGCAAGGGGGCTTCAGGCGAGGCGGGGGGACGCGGTGGCCGCACTCACGCCAGACGCCGGGCGACTTTTCCGATGGTCAACCCCTGCACGATGATGGAGAACAGCACGATGATGTACGTGATGGAGATGAACAACTGGCCGTGCATCCCGGATGGAATGGATAAGGCGAGGGCGACAGAGATGCCGCCGCGCAGACCGCCCCAGGTGAGGATGGCAATGGCGTTGCGTTCGAAGGCTGTCCGGGACCGGAGCAGGCTGATGGGTAACCACACGGACAGGTACCGGGCGGCCAGGGCTATAGGAATGCTGAGCAGGCCCAGCAGCAGGTATAATTTATTGAAAGGCAGGATGAGCATCTCGAGGCCGATGAGAAGGAAGAGGATGGCATTGAGGAATTCGTCGATCATCTCCCAGAACTTGTCAATATAATCCCGGGTGATATGACTCATGACTTCCACGCGGCTCTTGCTGCCGGTGATGAGACCGGCGATGACCATCGCCAGGGGGCCGCTGATGTCGAGCCGGTCGGCGAGCAGGTACCCGCCGGTGACGATGGCCAGGGTGATCATGACCTCTACCTGGTAGTGATCGATGGACCGCAGTAGCAGGAACCCCACATAGCCCAATAGTGCGCCGAGCAGGAGACCGCCGCCGGTCTCCCGGAGGAACAGCCATAGGATATTGGCGGGGGACAGGTTGGCAGGGCCCCGGGAGATGACCTCGTAGATGGTAAGGAAAATAACAACGGCGACGCCGTCGTTGAAAAGGGATTCACCGCTGATCTTCGTCTCGAGCGAAGCGGGTATATGGGCCTGCCGTAAGATGGCCAGTACGGCGATGGGGTCGGTGGGAGAGATGAGCGCTCCAAATAACAGGCAGTAGAGGAAGGGAACGGGAACATGCAGGAGGCTGCAAAGACCGAATAACATGGCCCCGACGAGGAAGGTGGAGATCACTGTGCTGATGGTGGAGAAGATCAGGATAGGCGTACGTTGCGACTTCATGCTCTTGCCGTCGAGGTGAATGGCCCCGGCGAAAAGCAGGAAGCTCAGCATGATCTTCATCAGGATCGTGTAGAAGTCGATGCTTTTGATCAGCCGGGTGATCTCGGCGAGGAGGGCAGGCTGCAGGTCGCCGAGCAGGATGACCAGCAGGGAGAAAAGCAGGGAAATGATCATGATACCGATGGTACCCGGCAATTTAATAAAGCGGTGGTTGACATAGCCGAAGAGCGCGGCCAGAACTGTCAGCACCGCGAATATGTTATACAGGGCCATGGATGGAAGGTTTTGTCAGCCGAAGGTAACTAGTAATCTTTCGCAAACAATATGGCTCAAGGTATCTGCAGGCCGGTTGCCATAGCTAACGACCATGGATCTGTCGAAGGGTTCGATGGACTTGATCTTAATTTTCGTTCCCAAACTTATTTCCCGGTTATTGAGGAATTTAAGGAATTCCGAAGAGGTATGGATGACGGCGGAAACCTTGACTATATCACCGGCATGGCAGTTAGACAATTTATCGTATGAGACCCAGGCGAGCTTTCCATTTTTATCGGGGATGGGGGCCCCATGGGGATCCAGTTTGGGAAAACCCAGCAGCTCGTCTATTTTATCAAAAAATTGGGCAGAGCGGACGTGTTCGACCTGTTCGGCTATATCATGCACTTCTTCCCAGCCGAATCCCATCTTGTCCACGAGGTACATTTCAGTGAGACGATGTTTCCTGACCACTAGTGCAGCCTCCTTTTTCCCTTTTTCAGTCAGGCGCAAAGGTTTATAGCTTTCGTAATATACCAGTTTTTTCTCCGCCAGTTTTTTCATCATACTGGTAACGGTTGGCATCTTGATAGCCAACTGTTTGGATAATTCGTTGACGTTCACCTCCCCTGCATTATTCGCGAGGTTGAACAAGGCTTTCAGGTAGTTTTCTTCTGTCAGGGAAATCATGTTCCAAAAATACCCAAAAGTTCGATTGGTCAGCGCATCGGACTATCAGGAGCAAAATTATTTTGTTAGAATAATCTAACATTGTAGTTTTGGTGACCAAATAAACCGAAAAAGACATTGCAAACTATGCCTGACATCACAAAGGGATGGCGAAAAGAAAAGTCCGGCGATTCATTGCCTGAGGTATTTGCGTCGATCGCGGTACCGAAGGAGGGAAGTTTTTGGAGAAAGCTACTGGCCTTCTCAGGCCCTGGGTTGATGGTGGCGGTGGGGTATATGGATCCCGGAAATTGGGCCACGGATATTGCCGGTGGAGCGAGGTTTGGCTACACCTTATTGTCGGTCATTCTGATATCCAATTTTTTTGCGATCATTTTGCAGTACCTGGCCTTGAAATTGGGCATAGCTACGGAAAGGGATCTTGCCCAGGCTTGCCGGGATCACTACAGCCCCTTGACCAGCGCCTGTCTGTGGGTCCTGTGTGAAGTGGCAATAGCAGCTTGCGACCTGGCTGAAGTGATAGGGTCGGCGCTGGCATTGAATCTGTTGTTCCATATTCCCCTGACGGTCGGCGTAGCGATCACTGCGTTGGATGTACTGGTTATTTTATTTTTTCAGTATAAAGGGTTTCGGCTAATAGAAAGCATAGTAGCCGCCCTCATTTTTGTGATCCTCGGCTGTTTTACCTATGAAATCGTAGCTTCTCACCCGGATTTCATTCCCATTCTAAGCGGCCTTATTCCTAAACAACAAGTTGTGTCTAATCCATCTATGCTGTATATAGCTATTGGGATATTGGGCGCGACTGTAATGCCGCATAACCTGTATCTGCATTCCAGCATCGTACAAACCCGTGCGTATGAACGCAACGAAACAGGTAAGAAAATGGCTATCAAATTTGCCGCCATAGATAGTACCGTCGCCTTATTATTCGCCTTTTTTATCAATGCAGCCATTCTCATAGTAGCCGGGGCCGCTTTTCACACGACAGGGCACCAGGGGGTTGCGGATATCATGGAAGCGCATAAGTTACTGGCTCCCTTGCTGGGCGCTACTTTTGCAAGCACTTTATTTGCCGTTGCGTTGCTTGCATCCGGCCAAAATTCTACGTTGACAGGAACATTAGCCGGCCAGATCGTCATGGAAGGTTTTCTGCACATTCGTTTAAAGCCCTGGCTAAGAAGATTAATAACCAGAGGCATTGCGATCATACCCGCATTTATTGTGACGGTCATGTACGGAGAACGGGGGATCGCGAACCTTTTGTTGCTCAGCCAGGTGATCCTTTCCATGCAGCTGAGCTTTGCCGTCATCCCGCTGATTTTGTTCACCAATGACCGTCATAAGATGGGATCGTTCGTCAACAGCTGGAGTACCAGGATCATCGCCTGGGTAGTTGCCACGATCATCCTTCTTCTCAATTTATATCTCTTGTATGATACGTTCAAATAGAATATGCTTACTTCTGCTTTCATTAGTTTTGACGCTTTACGCCAGGGCGCAGGTTATGCCGGGGAAGGTGCGGCCTTTGCCGGGGAAAGTGACGGATTCCTTAAGGGGAAACGTCACGGATTCTTTTACGTCCCTGAAAGAAGTCATTATCACCTCCCTTGGTAATACGACGATCCTGCGACGTGCCCCGGCGCCGGTTTCTGTGGTTACGCACGATATGTTCCTTCAGCAGTCTTCCACGAATGTGATCGATGCCATTGCCCGGCAACCGGGCATTACGGCGATTACTACGGGTCCGGGCGTTTCCAAGCCGGAAATCAACGGGCTGGGATACAACCGGGTATTGACCCTTTTCGACGGTGAACGGCAGGAAGATTTCCAGTGGGGCGATGAACATGGCATCCTGATCGATCCCTATGCCGTCTACGATGCCGAGATTATCCGGGGGCCTGCGAGCCTTCAATACGGCGCCAATGCCATGGCCGGTGTGGTGAGCTTCAAGTCGCAACCCACTCCGACCGCCGGGACCATACAAGGCAGTGTGCAGTCGGAATTTCAGACGAATAACGGGCTGGCGGGGAATTCGGTGAACCTGAGCGGCAACAATGGCGGTTTCGTATGGGATATCAGGGGCAGTTATGAGGCGGCGCATTGTTACCAGGACCCTCATGACGGATATGTATGGGGAACTGCGTTCATCCAGGGCAATCTAAGGGCGGTGCTGGGATGGAATACGAAATGGGGATCGACCCGGCTGTCGGTGAGTACCCTGGCCAAACAGATCGAGATCCCCGATGGCAACCGCGACAGCGCAAGCGGGCGGTTTGAATTCGATGTGCCCCGGGGTGCGGAGTTTGTCAATGGAAAGTACGTCGCGGGCAGTGGACAGGTATTTCCGACCCTGGGTAATTTTTTATCTTACCGGCCCGACATCTCGAGCTACCAGGTCTTGCGTCACGATGCGGTCTGGTGGCAGAACAATATTACCGCCGGCAGGGGAAAGATCGTGGCAGATATCGGGTATACCCGGAGCGTACGTCATGAAATAGATACGGGTACCGTGGCCGAAGAGAATATGTTCGTACATGACATCCCCTACTCGCTGAAATACCAGCGGGAAGGGGGGCTTTCAGGCCTGCAGCTGACCACGGGCATCAACGGGGTCTATGAATTCATGCATAACGGTCCTGAGCCTCCGGCGCCATACATAGGCGATTTTGAGATCCCCGACTATCATATTTTTGATGCCGGCACCTACGGCATTTTGCAAAAGGATTTTAAAAAGCTCACGATCAGTGGCGGGGCACGCTATGACATGAGGCATATGACGGGGCAGTCTATGTACCTAACCGGCTATAACACCCCGGCGCAAGAAGAAGTGAGTGCGGGAACGGCGGGTGCGTATACGCAGTTTCCTTCCTTTGGGCAGACGTACACGGGTTTTTCGGGCAGTCTCGGCGCCAGTTATCAATTAGGGGAACATCATTATGTAAAATTGAACCTGGCCAGGAGTTATCGTGCCCCAGCCATCAATGAGCTGACGAGTAATGAGCTGAATCCCGGCGCTTTCGCGTATGAATTAGGGAATACCGACCTCAAACCTGAACAAGGCTATGAAGCGGACGTCGCCTATGGCCATAACGGCAGGGACGTTAGTTTTGAGGTCGATGGATTTTACAACCGGATCAGCCGGTTTATCTTTTCGGATAGGCTTGGCAGTGAAAACGGCGGGGATTCTCTTATTCTGGGAAAGCCTGCCTACAAATACATGGCGAATACGGCCGTTATTACGGGGGTGACGGCGTATGTCAAAGTGCATCCGGCCGCTGCGGGATGGTTGGAATGGGACAACGGGTTCACCTATATCTATACGTTTCTGCCCGGGCAGACCGATTCGACCCGGCATGTGCCCTGGACACCTGCGCCCCGGCTGACGTCTACTGTCAGGATTAAGCTGCCGGCTGGTCGTACGTCCATTCTTAGCAAAACGTATGTTGAATGTGGAGTAGAGCATGACTGGGCGCAGCATAATATTTACGGCGCCTTTTGGACCGAGCTGCCTTCTTATGCGTATACTTTATTCAAGACCGGCGTAGGAACCGATTTTGTCAACCGGGCCACTCATCGGGTGGTCTGCTCGCTGTTCATCAACTGCACGAACCTGATGAACACGGCTTATATCGACCATACCTCGCGTACGCAATATTTCTGGGCTTACAATGGCGTGAATGATCCCACCAATTTTGGCCGTACCCCTGCCATCGTCAAGAGGGAAAGCGAAGGCATTTACAATATGGGGAGGAATGTAGGACTGAAGCTGGTTTTCCCGATTGCTGTGGCCTCCGGGGCGCACGCGAAGTGAAATTGTCGTATATTTATTCCTGCATCTTTACTCTTATCCTGCATCTTTTTACTACTACTGCCTGGAGGAAACAATTGGAGGAAACTGGAATAAATACGGATAAGGCCCTATTTGAACGCATCGCAACAGGCGATGAAGCTGCGTTCAGCATTATCTTCTTTCGCTATACCGCCCGTCTGGCGCCTTTCGTCACTCAGTTATTGCAATCGGACAGCTGGTCGGAAGAGATCGTTCAGGATGTCTTTCTTCGGCTCTGGCAGAGCCGGCTGCAGTTAGCCACGATTGAGCATCCTTCTGCCTATCTCTACCAGATGGCGTCTAACCGGACGCTCGACTATATCAAGCGCAATGCCCGCGATGTGAAGCTGCAATACTATGCGGCGCGGTGGAGTGCGCCGGGCGTCAACCATCCCGAGACGGACCAGGACTTCCGGGAAATAGAGGCCTTGCTGAAAGAGGCCGTGGTCCGCCTGCCTGCCCAACGCCGGCGAGTGTATCAGTTAGTGCGGGAGGAAGGACTTTCCCATGCGGAGATTGCCGAGCGGCTTCAGATTTCGAGGCATACCGTTCGCAATCATGTGGCGGAAGCGCTGCAAGAAATAAGGCTTTATCTCCGCGAGCATGGGGTGATGGTGGTGTTCCTGCTGGGGCTGGTGGAGAAGTGAGGCGGAGGGCCCGAAGCGATTGGACCGGGGGAGCGGGCGGAAGCCGAGAAAAAACTTTTTTTCTGCGACGGTAGTAGTTCGGCTTTTGGGCGAAGTCTTATACCTGAAGCATGAATACCACCAACTCTAGAATCATCTATCTCTGGCAGCAATTCAGCGCCCGTCAGGCCACCCGTGCCGAACTGGACGAACTGATGGAGCTCCTGTCCTCCGGCAGCCATGATGAAGAAAGCCGCCAATACCTGCAACAGCTGTTGGCGGCCACACCGGCCGGCGAGGAAGACCGCGCCCGCTGGGAACCTATCCTTCAATCCATTTTGCATCCGGTCAGAACGCTCGAGCCCCATTCGGTGGGCGCGGGCGAGGCTTCGCGGAGCGGCGCTTCGGTGACGGGCAGTCCTTCACCTGTCCGTCGTTGGGTGCGTCGTGCGATGGCGGCCGCGGCGGTCGTATTGCTGCTGGTCGGACTGTTCCAGCTGTGGCGGACTTCCCGGACCGAAGTGTCTGTGCAGGCGCCTGTCGTTATCGTGGCGCCGGGAGGCAACAGAGCAGTGCTGACGCTGGCAAGCGGCCAAAAGATTTTGTTGGACAGCGCGGCGACGGGGGTTTT
Source organism: Chitinophagaceae bacterium (assembly GCA_003167015.1). Taxonomy (GTDB): domain Bacteria; phylum Bacteroidota; class Bacteroidia; order Chitinophagales; family Chitinophagaceae; genus Puia. Next base: position 11,660 of record PMUF01000222.1, read on the forward strand.
GGCCGAACAGGGGAATACGCATGTGCAGAAACTGGGGGATGGGAAAATCGCGTATGAAGCCGGAGGACGAGGCGGCGACGGGACCAGGGGCGCGGTCGCACCATTATATAATACACTCACTACCCCACGCGGGGGCCAATACCAACTGACCCTTCCCGACGGCACAAAAGTCTGGCTCAATGCAGCCAGCAGCATCACTTATCCTACTGCCTTCACCGGCAACAGCCGAACGGTGGAAATGACGGGCGAGGCATACTTCGAAGTGGCCCACGATAAAAAGCGACCCTTCACGGTCAAAGCCGGCGGCCAGACTATCCAGGATATCGGCACGCATTTTAACGTCAATGTCTATGCGGATGAGCCTGCGCAGGTGACGACTCTGCTGGAAGGTGCGGTGAGCGTGGACGGCCATCGGTTGCGGCCGGGGGAAAGGGCTACCGTCACCGGCGCGACTGGCACGCGGACGACTGCCTCGGGGACGACTGGCTCCGGCACGACTGGCTCCGGCGGCAATATCCAGATAACGCAGGGTGACCCGGACCAGGCAGTCGCCTGGAAAAACGGGCTGTTCAATTTTACCGACGCAGGAGTGGAAACCGTGATGCGTCAGCTGTCACGCTGGTACAATGTAGACGTGACCTATGAAGGTAATATCCCGCCCAGGCAGTTCACCGGGATGATCGGCAGGTCGCTGACGCTGAACCAGGTGCTGGCAGGCCTGACGAAGGAGAGAGTACATTACCAGATTGAAAAAGGCAACCGATTGATTATAACACCTTAAACACCTTTATTATGTAAAAAAAACTGCGTGAGAAAACCAACGGCATGACCCGGGAGGGCGCGCGCCGCCATGAGAAGAACTCCCGCGCCGATCGTGAGGGTGGCTCATGAAAGAGAAAATTGACTGTATTGATCAAGCTGGCCTACAATGAAAAACCGGGTGCAAGATTGGAGCCTTTACCCGGTGTTCGTTCAGGTCAATCATTAACAGAAGTGTAACCACTGCTTATTCATTAACCCAAACAATGTGAAGGTATGCAAATCCAGGCGTTTTGCAAACAGCGGCCTTATGTCGATAAGGAGCGCATGTCCCTGCTCACCAAAACTTTTTTAGTAATGAAGTTGTCGGCTGTTTTAATCCTTATTGCCTCCCTGCATGTGGCGGCCAGGTCTACCGCCCAAAAGGTGACCTACTCAGCCAAGGATGTAGAGTTGCCGGTCATTTTATCCGTCATCCGCGAACAGACGGGCTACGTCTTTTTCTACGACAAAAAAGATCTGAAAGACATCGAACCGATCTCGGTCTCACTGAGGGACGTGCCGGTAGAGGAGGCCCTGCGGGCTATCCTGCTGGGGCTGCCCCTGGAATTCGAACTGCAGGGCAATACTGTTTTTATCACGCGCAAAGGGGTTACCCGCAGAACCGAGGCCTACTCACCCACGACGCCCGAAGCCGCACCCATCGATACCATCCGGGGCTATGTCCGCGACAGTACGGGCGCCCCGTTGCAGGGTGCTACCGTCACGATCAAGGGCACCAAGGATGGCTCGGTGACCGATCTCAGAGGCGGCTTTGGATTGATCCACGCGAAAGCCGGAATGGTGGTCGTCATCTCTTATACCGGTTACACCAGCAAGGAAGTCGTCATCACTGGTGGTACCCACGCACTGTTCACCGTCTACCTGCAAAGGAGTCAGGACGCGCTGGACGCGACGATCGTTCAGGCCTATGGCACGACTTCCCGGCGCTACAACGTAGGCTCGATCTCCACGGTCGATGCGGAGACAATCGAAAAACAACCGGTGACCAACGTCCTGCTGGCGCTACAAGGGCAGGTGCCTGGTCTGGCTGTCAATGCCACCAGCGGTATCCCCGGCTCGAAGGTGCAGCTGCAGGTCAGAGGACAGAACACGCTGTTGGCCAACCCGAACGGCTTCAAGCCTTACGATCAGCCCTTGTTGATCATCGATGGTGTGCCATTCGCGCCGCAGAACAATAATGTCAACCAATTTACTTCGCTGACCAACCAGGAGTCGTTCAACGGGGGCATCAGCCAATTCGGCGGCATCAGTCCATTCGCCACCATCAACCCTGCCGATATCGAGAGCATTACGGTGCTAAAAGATGCCGACGCGACCTCCATCTATGGTACCCAGGGTTCGAACGGGGTGATCCTCATCACGACGAAGAAAGGCAAAGCCGGGAAGACGGTTTTCAACCTGACAGCCACGACCGGATTCAATAGCGATGGTCGCAATATCAAGTTCCTGAATACACCCCAATACCTGCAGCTGCGGAATACGGCGATGGCCCAGGACAGCCTTACGCCGAGCAGCAATCCCAATGACCCCGGGTATGCGCCCGATCTGACGCTCTTCGATCAAAATAAGTATACCAACTGGGAAAAGCTGATCTATGGGAGGACGTCCAACAATACCAGCGTCCATGGGAGCTTGTCTGGAGGGACATACAACAATACCTTCATCGTGTCCGGCGGCTACACCCGGTCCGATTTCAACTATCCCGGTCATTTTTCGGACCAGCAGTTAACGGAGCATAGCGCCCTGCATCATCTATCCAACGATAACCGGCTGATCATCGATTTCGGGGTGGATTTCGGTTATGATCAGAACAATTCGGCCAGCTTTGGCGGCAACCGGGACATCGTGGACCCGCCGAACCTGCCGAACCTGAAAAACCCGGACGGCAGCCTGGTATGGAGCTATCAGGGTTTTGACCTTAGCAACTACCAGTTCTATGCCAACCTGCTGGTCCCCGTCGACCTGCAGACCTATAACTTCAACAACAGCCTGCATCTGACCTACAAGATCCTGTCAGGGTTGAGCATTGGCGTCACCGCGGGTTATAGCCGGAACACGTCCAATGAGACGACGAGCTTCCCCGGTACCGCCCAGGACCCGCTGTATATCGACCGCAATGCCCAATTCGCGGAAACCAATTTCCAGACCGGGAATGTCGAGCCCCAGATTGATTACAATGTCAATATCGGCAAGGGCAATCTGTCCGCGCTGGTAGGCGGTACCTACAAGAAAAACACCAGCTACCAAAACACGCAGGAGGGATACGGTTACGCCAGTGACCTCTTTCTCGGTTCCATCAATGGCGCAGCGACCGTTTATGCCTACGACCAAACCAGCCTGTACAGATACGACGCCGGCTTTGGACGGCTGAAGTATATCTATGATAAGGAATTTATCCTCAGCCTGACCGGCAGGCGGGACGGGTCGAGCAATTTCGGTCCCGGCAGGCAATTTGGAAATTTCGGGTCGGTCGGCGCCGGCTGGATCTTCACCCAGGAGAAGGCGTTCATGAACAGTATCCTCAGCTATGGCAAATTGTCCGGCAGTTACGGGACCAGCGGTTCTGATGGCGTTGCGGCATATTCGTACCAGGCCTTCTGGCAGGCGTATGGCTATGATCCCGCTTTCCAGGGGACTCGTGTCGACATCCCGCAGAACCTGTACAACCCGAATTATTCCTGGGCGACGAAGAAGTCGCTGAATATCGCCATGGATCTTGGCTTCTTCCACGACCGGGTGTTGTTGAACGCCACCTATTATCGCGACCGGGAAGGCAATCAGCTGGGCGGCTATCCCCTGCCAGCTCAGGCCGGCTTTAACCAGGTGCTGGAGAACCTGCCTGCCGACGTGCAGAACCAGGGATGGGAGTTTGGCTTTATCTCGAGTAATATCAAGACCAAACATTTTTCCTGGAACAGCAATTTCAATATCACGTGGAACCGGAATAAGCTGCTGAGCTTCCCCAACCTGGTAGCTTCTCCCTATGCCACTACATACGTCATCGGCAAACCGACATCCGTTGTATTCGGCTACAGGTACAAGGATGTCAACCCCACCACAGGGTTGTTCGAATTTCTGGACGCGAAGGGCCAGCCCACGTATGAACCGCAATATGGATTACCTGCTACCGGCGGAGATTATGCGCCCATTGCCAACCGGGAAGTCAAGTATATGGGTGGGTTCGGGAATACCCTTACCTATAAGCGGGTCAGTTTGTATTTCTTCTTCCAGTTCTCGAGCCAGACGGCGCCCAACTGGTTGACTACATTGTACAATAACTATGCCCCGGGATTCGCACAGACTAATTCGCCGACCGCGGTCCTTGGAAAATACTGGACAGGGCCCGGTGATACGCATGCCACGCTGCAGCGGCTCTCTACCAGCTATAACTCCCAATCGTTCAACACCGCAGGGTACTTTACAAGTTCCTCCGGCGCTTATGGCGATGATACCTATGTACGGCTCAAGACGGTGTCCTTGTCTTATGCGTTGTCAGACAACCTCGTCAAGCACCTGCATATCCATGACGCCAAGATCTATTGCAACGCGCAGAACCTGCTGACGCTGACCGATTATAAGGTAGCCGACCCGGAACTGTTCAGTGACTTTACAGCTTTCCCTGTGCAACGCATCGTGGCGTTCGGGTTGAATTGTAACTTTTAAACCCTCATTATCATGCAAAAGACATTCTTCCACTATCATAAATTGGGCGGAGCCCAATTGGTACTTGAGGCCCCAAGGCCGAAAGTACAGACATCATGGTTTGACGATAAAAAATTATTTTTATTCAATTTTTTATCGTCACATATCATTACGGCAGCGCTGCTATTGACAGCGGGATTGGCCGGTTCCTGTAAAAAGTTGATCGAGATCCCGCCCAGTCCGCCTACGGAGATCTCGCAGTCTGAACAATTTGCTGACAGCGCCTCGGCGATGGCGGCGATAGCGTATGTATATAGCTACGATGCGAATACCCTTTCCGGTGTCGGCTATGCGGATGCGCAGCTCACTATGTCTACCGGGCTTTCTTCAGATGAGCTGACCGATGCCGACACTTATGATGTCGCCGGGGTGGAATTTTACAATTATTCGCTGACCAACATTAATTCCGAAGTCAGCAGTCTGTGGACGAGTCCCTACACCTCACTATACGTCGTCAATGCCGTGATAGCGGGGGTGAGCGGCAATGCGGGGATGTCGCCTGCCTTCCAGACGCAGATCACGGCGGAGATGGAGGTGATGCGGGCATTGTATTATTTCAATCTGGTGAATTTATTCGGCGGCGTTCCCCTGGCGATCACTACCAATTACCAGGTCAATGCCGTTTCGCCGCGGGCTTCCGCCGACTCAGTATATGCCCAGATCATGACCGACCTGACGAATGCACAGCAAAACCTTTCGGCAAGCTATCCTTCTCCCGGGCATTATCGTCCGTGCCAATTAGTAGCGACGGCGCTGTTGGCCCGCCTCTATCTCTACCAGCAGCAGTGGCAGAATGCCTATAATGCGGCCAACACGGTGATCAGTTCCGGTCAGTACAGCCTGGTCACCGATCCGAACCAGGTCTTCCTGGATGGGAGCACCGAGGCCATCTGGCAGCTGCCTGCCACCGGTCCTTCAGCTGTGACGGCTGAGGCTGAGAATTTCATCCCGCAGTCACCCGGGACCATACCCAACTATCCGTTGACTACCTGGTTGATCAATGCTTTCGAACCCGGCGACCTGCGGATGCAGGATTGGCTGGGGCAGGTGATCGTCAATGGGGACACGCTGTATTATCCTTACAAATACAAGAATGTGAATCCGACCGGCAATGCAACGACAGAGGACTATATGATCCTCCGGCTGGCCGAGCAATATCTCATCCGGGCCGAGGCATCGGCGCAGCTGGGCAATGGCGCCGCGGCGCTGGCGGACGTGAATATCGTGCGCGCCCGTGCGGGACTGGCCCCCAGTACAGCCAATCCCGCCTCACAGTCGGCGGTGCTGGCGGCGATCATGCATGAACGGCAGATCGAGCTGTTCACCGAGTGGGGGAACCGCTGGTATGACCTGAAGCGGACCGGAACTGCCGCTACAGTGCTGGGTGCTGAAAAGACCGGCTATACGGCGAATGCCGCGTTGTATCCCGTTCCGCTGACGCAGCTGCAAGACGATGTGAACCTGCGGCAGAACCCGGGTTATTAGCGTCCGGTGCAAACTCTGTAGAACAAGCCGGTGCAAGTCCAGTATGAATTTTACAACATTTTTCCCTCATAATTATGAACCACCCCATTGTTAAAATCGAGCGGCTGTCCCACAAATATTCTACGAGCTGGGCTATCCGGGACATCAACATGGAGATCGACCACAGCGGCATTGTCGGCTTGCTGGGCTCCAACGGCGCGGGCAAGTCCACGACGATGAACATCCTTTGTGGGTGTCTGAACCAGACGGAAGGTAATGTGTACGTCGGCGGCATCGATATGCGTAAGAACCCGGAGGATGCCAAACGGCTGATCGGTTTTCTGCCGCAGAACGCGCCGTTGTATATGGACCTGACGGTTGACGAATATCTCGTCTATTGCGCCAATCTGCGCAAGATGGCGAAGCACGATATCCGCCCCGCCGTGGAAGACGCCAAGGAGCGCTGCGGCATCGCACACTTCAGCACCCGGCTGATCCGGAATTTGTCCGGCGGCTACCGGCAGCGGGTGGGCATTGCGCAGGCCATCATTCACCGGCCCCAGTTGGTCGTGCTGGATGAGCCCACCAATGGTCTTGACCCTAACCAGATCATCGAAGTCAGGGCCCTGATCAAGGAGATCGCCGCCGACCGGGTGGTGATCTTCTCTTCCCATATTTTGTCCGAGGTGCAGCTGTTGTGCAAGGAGATCAAGATGATCGACAATGGCCGCATCGTATTTGCCGACACGATGGACGCCTTCAATAATTACCTCGAGCCGCATAGTGTCCTCATGTATATGGATAATCCGCCGGCGGAAGAAGAATTTCTGCGGACGCCGGGCGTCACGAAGGCCGATTTCCTCACGGAGAAGCAGATCCGCCTGTATTTCAACGGCGACCACGAGATCACCGAGCGTATCATCGCCACCAGCGTGGCGCAGGGGTGGCGGCTGCGGGAGATCAGCCTGGACAAGAGCTCGCTGGACGAAATATTCGCACAACTATCCAGTCATAACGGCCGAACAAAATAAATCTCATGAAGACAATCTTGAAAATCGCCAGGACAGAGCTGGCGTTATTATTCTATTCCCCGATCGCGTGGTTCCTGCTGATCGCCTTTATGTTCCAGGCCGGATTGGCCTACACCAGTGAGATTGAGGGTATTTTGACCCAGCAGGACATGGGCGGCAGGAACCTGAAGTACCTGACCTTCCTGACGTCACGGACCTTTGCGCCGCCCTATGGCATCTGGCCGCAGCTGGTGGGTAAGCTGTATCTTTATTTGCCCTTGCTGACCATGGGACTGATGAGCCGGGAGATCAACGGCGGCACGATCAAGCTGCTGTATTCTTCACCGATCAAGGTGCGGGAGATCATTTTCGGCAAGTATCTGGCCATGATGGTGTATAACCTGGCGCTGGTATTGGTGCTGGCGATTATCGTGCTGTTTGGGATATCCGACATTCAGCATGCGGATGGGGGGATGTTGTTCGCCGGATTGCTGGGTGTCTATCTGCTGTTATGCGCCTACGCCGCGATCGGGCTGTTCATGTCCTGTCTGACCTCCTACCAGG